>JAFYEU010000009.1 GCA_017544105.1 Bacteroidales bacterium | reverse complement strand
GGTGCTCATCGTGGCGGGCAAGCATTGGGAGAAATATGAGTTGGCGCCCGATAAAGAGACCATCAGGATGCAGCCGGGCATCGTAGGGTCAAGGGTCAATGAGATCCTGAAGCCCTTCGGCCGGGTATTCCCTCCTGATCCCGCATCCATCGGCAGTGCCATGGTGGGTGGCATCGTCTGCAACAATGCGTCGGGCATGAACTGCGGCGTGCATGCCAACAGCGACCGCATGATGGTCAGCGCCCGCATCATCCTCACCGACGGCACCGTTGTCGATACCGGTGATGAGAAGAGCCGTGAGGCATTCCGGCAGTCACACCCCGATTTCCTGAAGAAGATCGAGGAACTGCGCGACAAGGTGAGGGCCGACAAGGAACTTGCCGACCGTATCCGGATGAAATACAGCATCAAGAATGTCACCGGTCTCAACCTCCGTCCGCTTGTCGCTTACGACGACCCCTTCGACATCATGGCACACGCTATGGTGGGGTCGGAGGGCACGCTGGCTTTCCTCTCCGAAGTGACGATGCGCACCTTGCGCGACTATCCTTTCAAGGCTTCGGCCATGGTTTATTTCCTCTCCATGCGCGAAAGTTGCGAGGCTGTCGTGGCGATGAAGAAGTTGAAGGCTGGCGATGAGGATCTGGCGATGAGTGCCGAGAACCTTGTGGTGAAGAGTGCGGAGATGCTCGACTACAAGTCACTGAGTTCGGTCGACGACCCCGTTTTCCTGAAATACAAGGAGGATGTGGATGCCGGACGTATCGAGGGCGCCGCTCCGGGTGACTACCACGGACTGACTGCCATCCTGACCGAGACGAAGGGCATCACCCACGAACAGTTATTAGAGAAAATCAAGGCTATCCAGGAGTGCCTCGGCCAGTTCCATCTCTATATCCCCGCGGAGTTCACGGAGGATCCGGCAGTCTATGGCAAGTATTGGGCTATCCGCTCGGGCATTTTCCCGTCGGTGGGCGGCACCCGCCCGGTGGGCACGTCTTGTCTCATTGAGGATGTGGCTTTCCATATCGAAGACCTTCCCGAGGCTACTGTCAAACTGCAGAAACTCATTGCCGACCATGGCTATTCGGATGCATGCATCTACGGCCATGCCTTCGAGGGCAACTACCATTTTATCCTCAACCAGAGTTTCCAGAGCGAGAGCGAGGTGCGCAGATACGAGGAGATGATGCGCGACGTGGCCCGCCTCGTCGTCGAGGAATACGACGGTTCGCTCAAGGCGGAGCATGGCACAGGGCGCAACATGGCACCGTTCGTGCGCTATGAGTGGCGCGACAAGGCCTACGAGGCCATGTGCGAACTGAAGAAGATCTTTGATCCAGAGGGACTGCTCAACCAAGGCGTCATTTTCAACGACGATCCGGAGTGCTTCATCAAATGCCTCAAACCGCTGCCGGTGCTCGACTATGACTTCGACCGCGTGCCCGACGGCGGAGAGTACCTCAAACTCGGCGAGGGCAAGAAGTCGACAGCCAAGGAGACCATCGAGGCAGTCAAGAGGGCGAACAAATGTATCGAGTGCGGCTTCTGCGAGGTCAACTGCATGTCGTGCGGACTGACCCTTTCCTCACGTATGCGCATCGCCGTGCAGCGTGAGATTCGTGAACTGGAGAGTACGGGTACCGACCTGGCGCGGGCGGCAAGGCTCAGGAAGCAGTACAAGTACTATGGCGACCAGACTTGTGCCACCGACGGACTGTGCTCCACTTCGTGCCCGATGAAGATCAATACGGGCGAACTGACCCACCTCATCCGTCAGATGGACATGCTCGAAAGCAAGTTGGGCTACCGTGTCGGAGAGTTCGCTGCCAACCATCTCGGTGGCATCAAGTCGGGCCTGCGTGTCGTCCTCGATGTGGCACATCTCGGACATGTCACGCTCGGTCCGTCGCTCATGACCTCTATCTGTAGGGGAATGAACAAAATGGGTCTGCCGCTGTGGACAACGGCCATGCCGAAGAAAAAGAAACAGCCCAAGCCGGGCAGCCATGTTGGAAAGGCTGCTCAGGAGGAACTCAAGGTGGTCTACTTCCCCAGTTGCATCAACCAGACGATGGGCTTGTCCAAAGAGGCTCCCGTAGAGCGCCCCTTGGTAGACGAGGTGTGCCAGTTGCTCAACAAGGCGGGATATGAGGTGATCTTCCCAGAGGGAATGGACCGCATGTGCTGCGGACAAATCTGGGAGAGCAAGGGTATGCTTGATATCGCCGACCGTAAGAGCGGTGAACTGGAGGAGGCATTGTGGAAGGCGAGTGAGCAAGGGCGCTATCCGGTGCTGTGCGCACAGAGTCCTTGTCTGCACAGGATGAGGAAGGTCATCAGCAAGATGAAACTCTATGAACCTGCCGAGTTCATCATGAAATACCTAAAGGACAGACTCGATTTCCATCCCATTGACCGCCATGTCGCGCTCCACCTCACCTGCTCCACACGTGAGATGGGGGTGGCCAATGACCTCATCGCTCTCGCCCGTCTGTGCTCCAACAATGTTTATCTGCCCGAGGGGGTGGGGTGCTGTGGCTTCGCTGGCGACAGGGGATTCACCTATCCGGAGATGAACCGCTATGCGCTGCGCAAACTGAAACCGCAGATCGAGCAGCACCACATCGAGGTGGGCTATTCCAACAGCCGCACCTGCGAGATCGGTCTCCAAAGCAACACGGGCATACCCTATATGAGCATCGTTTATCTTGTAAACGAATGTACGACACCTAAGGTCTGAAACTGATCTCGACGAATGCGGGCTGACGGGTTTTCGGTGCCTCGAAACCTTCTTTCTTCAAGCGGCGGCATTGTCGCCGCTTGATTTATGTCAATAAAGGCGAAAACTTTCCGTTTTTATGGAAAAAAGTTTGGAAAATATTTGGCGGGTGCGGCTGAAGTTCGTACCTTTGCATCCGCTTTCGGGCAAAAAACCCGCAGGCGACACTTGAAGAAGCGTTCTTTGAAAGGATTTCATAAAGACAGAGAAGTAGTACAAGAAGCACCGGCGCTGCCATTTTGGCGGATGCCGGGGGTATAAGAAACGAGCCGTCAATTGAAAGGTGATTGAGGTGCTTTGAACTTGGGTATTTCGGAGGCGTTCTGAGAACAGAGAAAGGCTCGCTCCGGAGCATGATGGCCGCAGGGCCGTCTTGTCCGTCAGCAGAGTCGACGATACATTATTATACAATGGAGAGTT
>JAFYEU010000071.1 GCA_017544105.1 Bacteroidales bacterium | reverse complement strand
CAAACAACGGTTGGGCTCTTTGCTGTCTCATGTTGAACAGACCTTATCCGGTCTCCGGATCGTTAAATCGTTAAATGCTTTCCAGTCGGTGCGTGATCAGTTCGAACAGCTGAATGATGAATTTACCCGTACCCAAAAGAAAATTTATCGCCAGTCGGATTTGGCATCCCCGCTGAGTGAGTTCCTCAGTGTGGTGGCCGTCATGGTTGTGTTGGTCATTGGTGGAACCATGGCGTTGCGTGGTGACTCCTCGCTTACGCCGTCCCTCTTCATTACCTATATCGCGTTGGTCTCGATGTTGATCACGCCAGTTAAGAATCTCTCCACCGCCATGACCAGTTTCAAGCGCGGGCTTTCTGCCCTTGACCGTATTGATGAGGTGCTCGCGATGGAAGAGGTGGTGAAGGATTGCGCGCAGCCGTTAGAGGCTGCTCGTTTTCAAGAGTGTGTCGTTTTTCAGGATGTCTCCTTCCGTTATGAAGAGAAGGACGTTCTTTCCAAAGTCTGTTTGGAGCTCCGCAAAGGCGAGTTCGTGGCTTTGGTTGGCGAGTCCGGTTCGGGCAAATCTACGTTGGCCGACCTGATGATGCGCTTTTACGACCCTGTTGAGGGCACCGTTTTGCTCGACGGGCAGGATGTCCGCGAGTACCGTCTTGCGGACTATCGTTCCCTCTTTGGCTTGGTCTCCCAAGATGTGGTTCTCTTTAACGACACCCTTTTTCAGAACATTACGATGGGGTTGAAAGGGGTGACGGATGAACAGGTATGGCATGCCTTGCAAGTTGCCGGCATGTCCGACTATGTGAAGGGTTTGCCTGACGGGTTGCAATATGCTTTGACAGACCGGGGCATGAACCTGTCGGGTGGTCAGCGCCAACGTATCAGCATTGCCCGTGCGGTTCTGCGTGGAGCCCCCATACTAATTTTGGATGAAGCCACCTCCGCTATGGATACCGAGTCGGAGCAGGCCTTCATGCAGTCGTTGGTTCGCCTGCGTGAGCATCATACCCTGTTGGTTATTGCGCACCGGCTCTCCACCATCCGGAATGCCGACCGCATCTATGTGCTGGAGAATGGCAGGGTGGTGCAAGAAGGCAGTCATGACTCCCTGAAGAACCAGCCGGGCAAATATCAAATGTTGTTAAATATTAATAGATTATAGCGAATGGCAAAACATAAGTTACAACGTTTTGCTGAGAACAAGACCTTTGGCAATCTGTTCCAGCATACCGATTATGATCGTGAACAGCCCAATTTTCCCCTGCGTGGGAGATGGAGGGAAGACTATTTCCACAACGACCATCCCATCGTGTTGGAGTTAGGTTGTGGCAAAGGGGATTACACGTTGGCGTTGGCCCGGCGGAACCCGAACATGAACTATATCGGCATTGACCGCAAGGGAGCCCGTTTGTGGAGAGGATGTAAGGATGCCTTGGAAGAGCAGTTGGCCAATGTCGCCTTCCTGAGAATCACGATTGACAAGTTGTCGGACTATTTTGCGCCGGGCGAGGTGGACGAGATATGGGTCACCTTCCCTGACCCGCAGTTGAAGCATGAGCGCAAACGGCTGGTGTCGCCGCGTTTTGTCGGTTACTACAAGGCCATCATGAAGGATGGGGGAGGGGTGTTGAACCTGAAGACCGACAGTCGTGAGTTGTACGCGTACGTATGTGAGAGTGCGGAGGGTTACGGATGGCAGTTGCTGGAGTCTGTAGAGGATGTGTACCAGGAACCGTGTGATCCTATCTTGACGGAGGTGCAGACCTTTTACGAGCGCATGTGGCTGACGGAGGGGCGCACCATTTCGTATGTGAAAATGAAGATCTGACGAGGGCATTAGAAGGGCAAATTTCGGTTTATAAAAAAAATTTTTTTCATTGTTTGGTGGAATTAAAAAAATACTATATTTGCCAACTTATTGAAGAATAGGCAAATGATGCAGCTATGCCCTGTTGGAATTGTCTATAAATGTGTGGTTGACAATGTGTTGCGAGGATGTGTTGTAAACAATTGCATGTTGGTATAGGGTGTTGAAAATGTCATTTTTCAGTGGGGAATTATCTAAAATATCGGAATAATAAAAAAATACAAAGAGATGAAAATAGTGAATTATTTTAAGGACATGTATGATGAATTGGTTCACAAGACGACGTGGCCGACCATGCAGGAGCTTGGAAATAGTGTGATTGTGGTATCCATTGCTTCCCTTATAATCGCGTTAATCGTGTTTTTGATGGATTTCATTTTCAATGTGGGCATGAATTTAATGTTCCCTGCTATTTAATTTCTTTGTAGTTGGTAATATATCCTTAAATAACTTATTATGGCTGAAGCTGATCGCAAGTGGTACGTCATCAAGGCTGTGACGGGTTCGGAGAAGAAGGTGAAGAATAACATCGAGATCGAGTTAGAGCTCACTGGAAAGACGGACTTGGTCAGGGTTTTGATACCCACAGAGAAGGTTTACCACACCACCAAGAGTGGCAAGAAGGTTTACACGGAGCGCAATTATTTTCCGAGTTACATTTTCGTGGAGACGGAGATGACGGATGAGATTCGCGGTTTGTTGTTGAATGTTCCTGGCGTTTTAGGTTTTGTGGGGTGCAAGCGCAAGACGGATCCTCCGGTTGCGTTGCGTCCGGCCGAGGTTTCCCGCTTATTGGGCAAGGTGGATGAGTTGATGTCTGAGGACAGTTCATACATCCAGCCGTTTGTCGAGGGTGAGGAGATCAGAGTTATTGACGGGCCTTTCAACACTTTCAACGGTATCATTGAGCAAATAGATACCGAGCGGAAGAAGCTGAAGATTATGGTGAAAATCTTCGGCCGTAAAACTCCAGTTGAGCTGAATTTTATGCAGGTTGAAAAAATATAGTGCCAACGAAGTAGTTACAAACAATCAAAATTTTTACAAACAATGGCAAAAGAAGTAGCTGGCTTAATTAAGTTACAAATTAAGGGAGGTGCCGCCAATCCGTCACCGCCAGTGGGACCTGCATTAGGTTCGAAGGGCGTGAACATCATGGAGTTTTGCAAGCAGTTCAATTCTCGTACGCAGGATTTAGCTGGCAAGATCATTCCCGTGGTGATTACGGTTTACAAGGATAAATCCTTTGACTTCATCACGAAAACGCCCCCGGTGGCTGTACAGGTTAAGGAGGCTGCCAAACTTCAAAAGGGTTCCGGAGAGCCTAACCGTTCCAAGGTAGGCACCATCACCTGGGATCAGGTACGTGCTATTGCGGAGTTGAAGATGCCGGATTTGAACTGTTTCGAGATTGAATCCGCCATGTCCATGGTAGCTGGTACTGCCCGCAGTATGGGTGTCGTTGTGAAGGGTGGCCAGAATCCCTTTGAACAAAATTAATTAACTCGTAAAATCAAATCAAATGGCTAAAATATCCAAAAAACGCAAAGAGGCTTTTGCTAAATTTGACAAGAGCAAGCTCTATGCTTTGCCGGAGGCTGTTCAAGTGGTAAAGGACCTTACCTACACCAAGTTTGACGCTTCTTTCGATATCGACGTTCGTTTGGGCGTGGATCCCCGAAAGGCCAATCAGATGGTGCGTGGTATCGTCACGTTGCCGCACGGCACTGGTAAGGAAGTGAGAGTGCTGGTACTCTGTACCCCCGACAAGGAGGAGGAGGCAAAGGCTGCGGGAGCAGATTACGTTGGTCTGGAAGAGTATGTTGACAAGATCAAACAAGGCTGGACAGACGTGGACGTGATCATCACCATGCCGAGCGTGATGCCGAAGATCGGTGCCCTTGGTAGAGTGTTGGGTCCTCGCGGTTTGATGCCGAACCCCAAATCCGGTACGGTCACGATGGAAATCGGAAAGGCTGTCACGGAGGTGAAGGCCGGTAAGATCGACTTCAAGGTTGACAAATATGGTATCATCCATTCTTCTGTCGGCAAGAACCGTTTCACGGTGGAGCAGTTGACGGAGAACGTTCGCGAAATGATGAGCACCATCCTCAAATTGAAACCGACTTCCGCCAAAGGTACCTATGTCAAGAGCATTTACCTCTCCACGACCATGAGTCCTGGCGTACAGGTGGATCCCAAAACAGTTACATTGTAATTAAAGTTTAGTTAGTATGAAAAAAGAACAGAAAGGTCAAATTATAGAAGAAATCGCTCAAGACTTGGCTAACTATGCTAATGTATATGTAATCGATATTGCCGGTTTCACCGTTAGTACAGTTAATCAGTTGCGCAGAAACTGTTTCAAGCGTGACGTGAAGTTGAAGGTGGTGAAGAACACCCTTCTGAAACGTGCGATGGAGCAGTCTGCATCCGATTATTCCGAGCTTTATGACACTTTGCATGGCTCCACGGCCATCATGCTTTGCAACACGGGCAACGTGCCTGCCAAGCTGATCAAGGAGTTCCGTGCCAAGAATGCGAAGCCGATCGTGAAGGGTGCTTTCATTGAGGAGACCGCCTACATTGGCGACGAGAACCTCGAAGCTCTCTGCAGCATCAAGTCTCGCGATGAGTTGCTCGGTGACATCATCGGGCTCTTGCAATCCCCTGCAAAGAACGTTGTTTCTGCATTGCAGTCTGGCGGTGGCAAGTTAGCAGGTATCGTGAAAACGTTATCTGAGAGATAAAAATTAAAATCAAGAATAATTAATCAAGTAAAAACAATTAAAAAAAATACCATTATGGCAGATTTAAAAGCATTTGCAGAACAATTAGTGAACCTGACCGTTAAAGAAGTTAACGAATTAGCTCAGATTTTGAAAGATGAATACGGCATTGAGCCCGCAGCCGCTGCTGTGGCAGTCGCCGCTGGTCCCGCCGCAGGCGCTGGTCCTGCCGCTGAGGAGAAGACCGAGTTCGACGTGATCCTGAAAGCCGCTGGCGCTCAGAAGTTGCAAGTCGTGAAGTTGGTGAAGGACCTCACCAGCCTCGGACTGAAAGAAGCCAAGGAATTGGTGGATGGTGCTCCTAAGGCCGTCAAAGAAGGCGTTTCTAAAGATGAGGCTGAGTCTCTCAAGAAGTCTCTCGAAGAAGCCGGCGCCGAAGTGGAAATTAAATAGTTTTTCCAACTTCTATTCCAATAGTACAACACTTCCACTTCGGTGGAAGTATTGTACTTATTGTTGTTTATAATGCCCGCTGATTGGCATTCCCATCATAAGTCAGTATCTTTTTTTCAACGAAAAACTTACAGCCTTGGCAAAGAATAAAAATCAAAGAATAAGTTTTGCAACCACCAGACCTGTTGAGTTTCCTGATTTTCTGGACATTCAGCTCAAGTCTTTCCAAGAGTTCTTTCAAATAGACACCGATGCTGAGTGTCGTCAGAACGAGGGCCTGTACCGCGCCTTCGCCGAGAACTTCCCGATTACGGATGCCAGAGGCACCTTCGTCCTCGAGTTCCTCGACTACTCCATTGAGGGCCCGCGCTATTCCATGGACGAGTGTCTGGAAAGAGGTCTGACCTACAGCGTCCCCTTGAAAGCAAAACTGAAACTCTCCTGCACGGACCAGGAGCATGAGGATTTTGAAACCCGCATTCAAGACGTCTATTTGGGCATGATTCCGTATATGACCCCCAGCGGCACCTTTATCATCAACGGTGCTGAGCGCGTGGTTGTCTCCCAATTGCACCGTTCTCCGGGCGTCTTCTTCGGTTTCTCTTATCACACAAACGGCACGATGCTCTACTCCGCCCGTATCATCCCCTTCAAGGGCTCATGGATGGAGTTCACCACCGACATCAACAACGTGATGTACGCCTACATCGACCGTAAAAAGAAATTACCCGTCACCACATTGTTGCGCGCTATCGGCTACGAGACCGACAAGGATATCCTCAGCATTTTCGATATCGCCTACGAGGTGAAAGCTACCAAGGCTAATCTGAAGAAACACATCGGTGAAAAATTCGCCGCCGCCGTCACCAAGACCTGGAACGAGGAGTTCGGCGACGAAGAGACCGGTGAGATCTCCAACATCGAGCGTTCCGAGGTCATCATCGACCGCGAGACCGTGCTGGAGAAAGAACATATCAACTTGATCATGAATTCCAACATCAAGTCTGTCCTTTTCCACAAGGAAGACCCGAAGCAGTTGGACTATTCCGTGATCTTCAATACGTTACAGAAAGACCCGACCCATACTGGCAAGGGTGCTATCGAGTACATCTACCAACAGCTCAAGAGCACCATCCCGCCTGATGAGGAGACTGCCCGCGCTACGCTCGACAAGCTCTTCTTCTCCGAGAACCGTTACGATCTGGGAGAGGTCGGCCGTTATCGTATCAACAAAAAACTGAATTTGGACATCCCGATCACTACGGGCGTGCTGACCAATGAAGATATCATCTCCATCATCCGTTACCTCATCGAGTTGATCAACTCTCGTACGGAGGTGGACGATATCGACCACTTGAGCAACCGTCGTGTCCGTACGGTCGGCGAACAATTATATAACCAGTTCAGCTTGGGTTTGAACCGCATGTCGCGCACCATCCGAGAGAAGATGAACGTCCGCGACCACGAGCTGTTTGCCCCGGTGGATTTGATCAATGCCAAGACGCTCTCCTCCGTGGTGAACTCCTTCTTCGGTACCAACCAGCTGAGCCAATTCATGGACCAGACCAACCCGCTGTCTGAGATCACGCACAAGCGCAGAATCTCCGCTTTGGGACCTGGCGGTCTGTCACGTGAACGCGCCGGTTTCGAGGTGCGTGACGTACACTACACACACTATGGTCGTCTCTGTACCATCGAGACCCCTGAAGGACCGAACATCGGTTTGATCTCTTCTCTGTGTGTGTTTGCTAAGATTAACAACCTGGGTTTCATCGCCACCCCGTACCGTAGAGTTGTCAACGGTCAGGTGCAGTTCGATGAGGAACCGGTATTCTTGACCGCTGAGGAAGAGGATAACCTGTGTATCGCCCAGGCCAACACTCCGATGGACAAGAACGGATTGCTTGGCGAGAAGGTGAAAGCCCGTCGTCTGGCCGACTACCCGATCTTGCCGCGTGAGGATATAGACATGATCGACATCGCTCCGAACCAGATTGCCTCTTTGGCTGCATCCTTGATTCCTTTCTTGGAGAATGATGACGCAAACCGTGCGTTGATGGGATCTAACATGATGCGCCAGGCCGTGCCGCTCTTGCGCCCTGAAGCGCCTATCGTAGGTACCGGTCTGGAACACCAAGTGGCTGTTGACTCCCGTGTGGTGCTCGTGGCTGAAGGCAATGGCGTAGTCACTTCCGTGGATGCCCTCCACATTGAGATCGACTACGAGCGTTCTGAAATTGAAGAGCTGGTCAGCTTTGAATCCAATGTGAAGAGATACGACCTGCTGAAGTTCAGAAGAACGAACCAGAACTCCTGCTTCAACCAACGTCCGATCGTGGTGAAAGGACAGAAAGTCAAGAAGGGTGATGTGCTGACCGACGGTTATGCCACTGACAACGGCGAGCTGGCCCTGGGTCGCAACCTGATGGTCGCCTTCATGCCTTGGAAGGGATACAACTTCGAGGATGCTGTCGTGATTTCCGAGAAGGCAGTGACCGAGGACTTGTACACCTCCATCCATATCGAATCCTTCACCTTGGAGGTTCGTGACACCAAGCGCGGTGTCGAGGTGCTGACCAATGACATCCCGAACGTGTCCAACGAGGCTACCAAAGACCTGAATGAGAACGGTCTTATCCGCGTGGGTGCGGAGGTGACGGAAGGTGACATCCTCATCGGTAAGATCACCCCGAAGGGCGAGTCCTATCCGACTCCGGAGGAGAAGTTGCTCCGTGCCATCTTCGGCGACAAGGCCGGCGATGTGAAGGATGCCTCCCTCAAGGCACCCCCATCCATGAAGGGTGTGGTCATCGGAGCCAAGTCTCTCCAACGTCCGTTGAAGAACAGAAGCTCCAAGAGCAAAGATAAAGAGCAAGTGGCGGAGATTGAAGCCAGATACCAAGTGCAGTTTGACGCACTGCGTGAGAAGGCCATCGCCAAGTTGTACAAGGTGTTGGAAGGAAAGATTTCCACCAATATCTACAACAACGTCAAAGAGGTGGTCATCCCCAAGGGTTCCAAGTTCTCATTGAAGTTGTTGCGCGGCGAGCGTGTCGACTTGAACAATGTGACGATTTCCAAGTGGACCAATGATGCCAAACTGAATACGATCGTGGCTCAGATCATCCGTAACTATCAAATTCAATATCGAGATATTCATGCGAAGAAGACTCGTGAGATCTTCGATGTGACCATCGGTACTGAGTTGCCGAGTGGCATCGTGGAGCTGGCCAAGGTCTATATCGCCGACAAGCGTAAGCTGCGTATCGGTGACAAGATGGCTGGTCGTCACGGTAACAAGGGTTGTGTGGCCAAGATCGTGAAGCAGGAAGACCTGCCGTTCCTGGCTGACGGCCGTCCTGTTGACGTGGTGTTGAACCCGCTGGGTGTGCCTTCCCGTATGAACTTGGGACAGATTTACGAGACTGTCCTTGGCTGGGCTGGCAAGCAGCTGGGTTGCAAATTCGCCACCCCGATTTTCGACGGTGCTTCCATTGACCAGATCAATGATTATATGAAGCAAGCCGGTCTGCCCGAGAACGGCAGCACGCAGTTGTACGATGGTGAGACGGGTGAGCCGTTCCATCAGAAGGCTACGGTAGGTTATATCTACTACCTGAAGCTGCACCACATGGTTGACGACAAGATGCACGCCCGTTCCATTGGACCGTACTCTCTCATCACGCAACAGCCGTTAGGCGGTAAAGCCCAATTTGGTGGTCAGCGTTTCGGTGAGATGGAGGTCTGGGCTATCGAGGCCTATGGCGCTTCCAATGTGCTGCAGGAGATCCTGACGGTGAAGTCTGATGATGTCATCGGCAGAGCCAAGACCTACGAGGCCATCGTGAAGGGCGACAATATGCCGGTGGCTGGTATTCCCGAGTCTTTCAACGTGCTCGTTCACGAGTTGCGTGGTCTGTGCTTAGATATTAAATTTGAATAAGATTGTATAAATAACAGGAAATTATGGCATCTTTTAGCAAAAAAGATAATAATACAAGAAAAGAGTTTCAAAGAATAACCATCAGTCTGGCCTCTCCGCAGACCATCTTTGAGCAATCCCACGGCGAGGTGGTGAAGCCTGAGACGATCAACTACAGGACTTACAAGCCGGAGCGTGATGGTCTGTTCTGTGAAAAGATTTTCGGACCGACCAAGGACTGGGAATGCCATTGTGGTAAGTACAAGAGAATCCGTTATAAAGGCGTGGTCTGCGACCGTTGTGGCGTGGAAGTCACCGAGCGCAAGGTGCGTCGTGAGCGTATGGGCCATATACAGTTGGTGGTGCCCGTAGCCCACATCTGGTTTTTCAAGTCCCTGCCCAACAAGATTGCCGCTCTGTTGGGTCTCTCTTCCAAGGAGGTGGACGCCATCGTCTATTACGAGAAGTACATCGTCATCCAACCGGGTGTCCTGGAGAGCGACAAGATCAAGAAGAACACGTTGCTCACCGAGGAGGAGTATTTTGAGCTGACCGAGAATCTGCCGGCTGAGAATCGTCAGCTGGAGGATTCCGATCCTGACAAGTTCATCGCCAAGATGGGTGCCGAGGCTTTGTATGACCTGCTCTGCAAGGTTGACCTCGATGCTGAATCTTATGAGTTGCGCGATAAGGCCAATCATGAGACTTCCCAGCAGAGAAAGAAGGACTATCTCAAGCGTCTGCATGTCTTTGAGGCTTTCAGAGACAGCCGCAAACGTGCCGAGAACCGTCCTGAATGGATGATCATCAACATGTTGCCGGTGATCCCGCCGGAGTTGCGTCCTTTGGTTCCGCTGGACGGCGGTCGT
>JAFYEU010000070.1 GCA_017544105.1 Bacteroidales bacterium | reverse complement strand
GTCGTGGCACCGATCATCAGGATGCTGGGTTTGAACTTCTCCACCACCTGACAGATGGTCTGCGCATATTGCTCGGTAAGATAGTCTTTCAATTCGGGCTCGTCAATGCAGATGACCTCATCGGCACCATATTCGATGAGCATCTGGGCGTGCTTGGCGATGTTGTGTCCAGGGAGGACGGCCACCACCTTCTCGTTCAGCACACCGGCCAGCTCGTGGGCCTTGCCGAGCAACTCCAACGCAACAGATTGGATGACACCGTCACGTTGTTCAGCAAATACAAATACGTTTTTATAATCGGTTTTTTCCATTGTTCTGTTGTTTTAGGGTTAGATAATGAATTTTTCTTTCAGTTTGCTGATGATAATGCCCACAGCTTCTTCCGCATCCACTTCATAGACTTGGCCGGGAGATTTCTGCGGTTTGGTGAAGGATTTCTTCACGCGGGTCGGGGAACCCTTGAGACCCAAGCGGTTGGGATCCACGTCAATCTTGTCGGCCGTCCAGATCTCCACCTCCTTGTCAAAAGCCTCCATGATGCCCTTCACGCGCATGTAGCGGGGCTGGTTGGCGGTGGCGAGGACGGTGAGGACGCAAGGCGTGGGGACCTCGAGAATCTGATAACCCTCTTCAGTCTCTTTCTTCACGGTGCAAAGGCCGTTGTTGTATTTGAGATCCACGGTGTAGGAGACCTGCGGAAGTCCCAGGTGCTCAGCCATTTCGGGGGCCACCTGCGCGGTGTCGCCATCGATAGCCTGACGACCGGCGATGATCAGGTCGTAGTCGAGGGTCTTGATGGCACCGGCCAAAGCGTAGGAGGTGGCCAGCGTGTCGGCACCGGCGAACTTACGGTCGGTAAGCAGGATGGCGCGGTCGGCACCCATGGCGAAGGCCTCACGGAGGATGGCGTCAGCTTGCGGGGGACCCATGGTGATGACGGTGACGTTTGCACCGTACTGGTCTTTCAGACGGAGAGCCATCTCAAGGCCGCCCTTGTCATCGGGATTCATGATGCTGGGCACACCGTCGCGAATCAATGTCCCAGTCTCGGGATTGATCTTAATTTCGTTCGTGTTAGGAACTTGTTTGATACAAACTACAATGTTCATACTTTAGCTATTTTATTACGATTTTCAGATAATAATCAAATATATAAAAACAAGGCCGCAAATATATGAAATTTTAGGATATGAACAACGGGGAAAATTGCGGACGGAATCATCCATGTTTTTTGTCCGAACGCCCCGACCAACCTCGCACCGCGGGAATCGCTAGCCACAAAGCACTGCCCCAACCCGGTGCGAAATGGAGGAACCTCGCAAGATGCCATCAAATATCGACACAAAGGTGTCATGCAGTTATATCATCACCCAAAAAAAAGAGTTCTGCAACATCGTACAGAACTCTTTATAATCTTCAAAGATGAAACTTTCTTAGAACCAAGGTAAAAACCACTCTATAAAGGAAGCCTCATGAAAGTGTTCCTCCATGTTCTGCGGTTCTGGCAAGACCCAGTCCTCCTCCACATTATGCATGATAATGGTGGCATTTTGCTTCCCTCCTTTCGTGTAGAAGAGGGCTTTCAGATTCTCCTCCGCCACACAATTCTCGGGAACCGTGTCCCAGTCCGCGATAATCTTCAGCGTCAAATCCCCGGAAGCCCACAGGTTATGGATGTCCATGCCTTTGAAATCCCGTATCTGGGCATCTTTGACCGTGAACGACTGACAGTAATAGGTCTCTTTGTCATGGTCTCTCTTCGCCAAAAAGTGGTAGGCTCCCTCCCCTGCCAGCGTGAAATCCTGTCCTGTCAGCGAGGCAGGCACGGAATTGTCGGGAAATGTAAGTTCCAACATGGTGAACCACGGGAAATAGTCGGGGTGCTCTGCCCACATGGGCTGGGCAAGAATTGTCCAGGTATTGCTGCCGTTCAAACGGGACAACATCATGGAACAAGAGTGCAAATAGGTGGTATGGAATGGAGTACTCGAATAGGCCATGGTGTCCCAGCCGATCTGCCAACTGACATTGGGGCGATTCAGCGTGTAGTCGCCATGGGTGTTGATGCTGAAAATCCTGCGCCCATTCAAATAGAAAAACCACCTGTTGTCTGGACGTTCTTGAATCTCATAATTCGGGAAATATAGATGCTTGATGCTGTCTTTCTGATCATCCGGAGCATTCAGCCATGTATTGAACTTGAATGCCACATCAGGACAGCGCATGAGCACCTCTTCGGTGGCATCCAGCCAATAGGCGGCGGCAGAAGCGCCCTTGCCATTCTTCTGATCATTTTTCTCCACCGTACAACCACATAGTAACACGGTGATTGTCAATATGATGATAAACTGTATTCTTTTCATGATAGCTCAATTTTTCTGTTGTTATTTCTTGGGGTTGAAACGGAACCCCAAACCGGCATTCACGTAACCTCCTTTGTATCCACAACCCAATTCGGCAAAACCAAACCACCGCTGGTTTCCGGCTGTGAAGCCCAAAAGAGTGAGTTGAAATGCCAGATGATTGTTGTGGGCTTTGTAGTCTGGGTAGCTTTCGCTGTATTCAAAGGCAATACCGCAGGCTATGCCGCTGTACATGGCGAAATGCTCCCGGTACAGAGACGAAAACCGGACTGCCGGCATGATGGAGATGAAGTGGTCTCGGTACTTGCCCACCTTTTGGTCCGTGTAGACGTCTTTGAAAGAACCGAAAAAGCCGCAATAGCTCACATCGCCGCCTACCCACAGCCATTTTAGCACGCGGAAGCGGTAGCCTAAGGTGATGGGACATGTGGTATAGATATTCCCGATATGGTATTGGTTCTGCAGCCATACCTCCGGATAGTAGTTGGGCTCAGTCCCTACCCTGTTCCTGAAATAGTTGACCCTGGAGGGGTCGCCCACCCCAAGGGTGAACTCGTGCCGTTTGAATTGTGTCTTCCACCCCTGGTCTTTCGGCGAAGAAGTCACCGTCTCTGTTTTGTCTGGGGCTTGATAGCCCGTCGTGTCAACCTGTGCCGGCGCAGCGGTGTCCATCGCCAGAACCATCAAGGCTGCCAGTCCGATATTTTTGATGCTGTCCATATTTGAATAATTATCGTGTTCATC
>JAFYEU010000069.1 GCA_017544105.1 Bacteroidales bacterium | reverse complement strand
GTGGTAAAAGGACAATGGTAACGTTTTAAAAAACAAAACGGGTGCAAAAATACGATTTTTTCTGTGCACAAAAACATCGTTGCCGGCTGTGCGCCTGACAGCTGAAGAAAAAAAAGAGACGTTCCATGGAACGTCTCTACAAAGAGCGGAAAACGAGACTCGAACTCGCGACCCCGACCTTGGCAAGGTCGTGCTCTACCAACTGAGCTACTTCCGCTTGCGAAATCGGCGGCAAAAATACACTTTTTTTCTATCCCTGCAACACTTTTCTAAAAAAAAATTTTTTGGGGTTAGACTATCACATTTTTTACTATCTTTGGCGGCTCAAATTATTTATTGAAATATAATCTCATAATATGTCTGAACAAATAAAAGGTAAAATTTCCCAAATCATTGGTGCTGTGGTAGATGTGCACTTTGAAGAAGAGTGTAAACTCCCCAATATCTATGATGCTTTGGAAGTCGTAAAAGAGAATGGCGAGAAGCTGATTTTGGAATGTGAGCAGGATATTGGTGAGAACACCATGCGCTGCATTTCCATGGATTCCACCGATGGCCTGCATCGTGGCATGGAGGTCATCGCCACCGGACGTATGATCACGGTGCCGACGGAAAACATCAACGGTCGTCTGCTCAACGTGATTGGCGACTCCATTGACGGTATTGGTGCCGTGGAGACTACCAAACGCAGCGACATCCACCGCGATCCCCCTACATTTGACAACCTGTCCACCTCCCAAGAGGTTTTCTATACCGGTATCAAGGTCATCGACCTCATCGAGCCCTATGCCAAGGGCGGTAAGATCGGTCTGTTCGGTGGCGCCGGTGTGGGCAAGACGGTCCTCATCATGGAGATGATCCACAATATCGCGAAGAACTACGGTGGTATGACCGTGTTCACCGGCGTGGGCGAGCGTACCCGTGAGGGCAATGACCTCTTGCGTGAGATGCTGGAGTCCAACGTCATCCGCTATGGCGACGAATTCCTGGAGAGCATGAAGGCCGGCGGCTGGGACCTCTCCAAGGTCAATATGGAAGAGCTGGCCAAATCACAGGCTACCCTGGTGTTCGGCCAGATGAACGAACCCCCTGGAGCCCGTGCCCGTGTGGCCCTCTCCGGCTTGACGGTCGCTGAAGGTTACCGCGATGGCGACGAGACCACCGGCGGTCGTGATATCCTCTTCTTCGTGGACAACATCTTCCGTTTCACCCAAGCCGGTTCTGAGGTGTCTGCTCTGTTGGGCCGTATGCCTTCCGCTGTAGGCTACCAGCCGACGCTGGCTACCGAGATGGGTACCATGCAGGAGCGTATCACCTCCACCAAGCGCGGTTCCATCACCTCCGTGCAGGCTATCTACGTGCCTGCCGACGACTTGACCGACCCGGCACCTGCCACGACCTTCTCCCACTTGGATGCCACCACGGTGTTGAGCCGTAAGATCTCCGAGCTCGGTATCTACCCGGCTGTGGATCCTCTCGACTCCACCTCCCGTATCCTCTCTCCTGACATTGTGGGTGAGGAGCACTACAATACCGCTCAGCGCGTGAAGGAAACCCTGCAGCGCTATAAAGAGTTGCAAGACATCATCGCCATCCTCGGTATGGAAGAGCTCTCCGAAGAGGATAGAAAGACGGTGCACCGCGCCCGTCGTGTGCAGCGTTTCATGTCACAACCCTTCTTCGTGGCAGAACAGTTCACCGGCATCCCCGGCAAATTCGTCCGCATCGAAGATACGATCAAGGGCTTCAATATGATTTTGGATGGTGAACTTGATCACTTGCCCGAAACCGCCTTCAACCTCGTGGGCACCATCGAGGAGGCCATCGAGAAGGGCGAGAAAGAGTTGGCAGCCTCTAAATAACGAGTTATGAAGTTAGAGATCAGAACACCTGCAAATGAAGTGTATGCTGGCGAGGTTTCCTTAGTCCAGCTTCCGGGTATCGATGGTCTGTTCGAGATCCTCGAGCATCATGCCCCTCTGGTGGCCGCCCTCCAAAAAGGCCAAGTCAAAATCGAAACCAAAGAGGATAAACAGACTCAAACCTTTGACATCAACGGTGGAGTGGTGGAAGTTCTCCATGATAAAATCCTCGTCCTTGCTGAATAACCGATACAATATATATAATAGGTAAGAGGGTGGAAAGCACCCTCTTTTTTATTTGAATACCAAAGATAAGATGAAACCACGCTATACCTTTTCCTCCGGAGATACCATTGAGGCGACGCCTGAAGAGCTTCAGACCCTGCGCGCCCAATATGAGATCTACCTCCAGAATTATCTGGAACTATACAGTTCCATGGAAGATGCGGAGTATGTAGCCCGCGGCAATGGCTTCTGCGACTCCAAATTCAGTGAGAGTTTCCTGGAAGCCCAGATGGACAAATACCGAACCCGCATTCGCGAGATTGACCGATGGCTTGATAACGAATGATATGGCTCTATTGAAGATTGTCCAGAAACGCGCCAAGTTCTCTATGCGGATTCCGCATAAGATCTGCATCAACCGTCAGCTGTTGGGCATCATGCAAACCCCAGAGGTCCAAATCCAGATGCCTGCCGGACACTACGAGTTGACCATTCAGAGTATGATCCCTTTTATCTCAGCCTCCCGTATGATCCATGTGCAGGAGGGGGTGGTTAACTATGCGGAGTTCCATGATCGCGAAAAATGGTGGGATTATCTTTTTGTGGTGGACATTATCCTTTGGCTTGCCGACTTTTTCTTTACCTTGCCGCATCCATGGGGGTTGGTGTATAAGATCTTCACCAATGGTTACTTCGCGATATGGTTGCTTTATGAATACCTGATTCGCAAGAAATATTTCATCATTCAGGCATACTCGAGGGTTGAAGAGACAAAAAAAGAGGATGACCGTTAGGACATCCTCTTTTTTTATGATGATCAAGGTTAGAGACTATTTCCTCTTCTTAGAGGCTTTCGTGCCTTGGGTTTGGCTGCCTACGCGGGCCATGGCACAACGGAAGCCGATATAGTCAGTAGACTCATCCTCATCCAAGTAACGGCGGGAGCCAGGTGCTGACCAATAGGGGATGTCTCGCCAAGAACCGCCCTTGTAAACACGGGCTTGGTCGCTGACCAGAGACCACTCGTAATTGTTAGTGCTCTTGCGGTACATCTGCTCGGTAGCTTCCGTATTGGTGGTGGCGTTGGTCCAGCTGTCCATGTCTTGCAGTGACTGCCAGTCGCCATCGAGGTAGTTCTTGTTGTCGGCAGCACGATAGTTACGTCTTCTGTCGTTTTTGAAGTCGGAAACGGGAACCATCGGGATCTTACCGACGCTGTCACGTTCAGCCACGGTTCCGTCTTCGAGGAGCTGTTTGGTCTCAAAGTAGTTACCACGGAACGGGTTGTATTCGGTCACATCGTCGTGGGAGCTTTGTCTGTAGACATCCATCACCCATTCGGCAACGTTACCAGCCATTTGATACAAACCGTAGTCGTTTGGCCAGTCGGAGTAGACCTCTTTGGTTTTGAAACCGGCATCGTTCAAGGAGCTGGCGATACCCATATAGTCACCGCGTCCTCTACGGATGTTGGTCATGAAGTTACCATAGTATTTCTTGTCTTCAGTACGGAGTTGTTGTCCGTTCCAAGGATATACTTTACGTTCGAGCACGCGCTCGTTGAGGGTGTTGCCAATCAGGCCGTAGGCGGCGTATTCCCACTCAGCCTCGGTAGGGAGGCGGTATTTGGGCAGCAGGATGCCGTCTTCCATCTTCACATTGCGGTACTCACCGGAAGAGATATAGCGGAGACGTTTTTGACCTTCTGCCTCGTAGGTCTCATAAGTCAAGTAAGCATCCGTGTTGAAGTAACCTTCAGCGGTCGGGGTCTCGGCATAGTCCACATAGCCGCGGTCGGCGAGGATCTTCTCGTTGACACGGTCGGTACGCCAAGCAGCGTAGTTGGTGGCTTGGAGCCAGTTGACGCCCACCACCGGATAATGTCTGTAGGCAGGATGACGGAAGTAGTATTCCACATCTGGCTCATTGTAGCCGAGACGGTCACGCCAAACATTCTCATCAGGTACGGCATTGTCGTAAACCACCTTCAAGTCTTGCGGGATGAAGACTCTCTCCAGCCAATAAAGGTATTCGAGATAGTCCACATTGGAAATCTCGCACTCGTCCATGTAGAAAGAGGCGACAGACACACGGCGCGGTGTGTTGTTCCAGTCTTTCATCACATCCTCTTCCATTTGACCCATCACAAAGGTACCACCCTCGATAAAGACGAGGCCGGGTCCTGTAGCCTGCTCTTCGAAAGGAGCCACTTCAAAACCACCGTTCTTAGCATCATTATAAGTCCAACCAGTAGTAGGGGAAGACTCTTTTTTGCAGGAGCTCAGGCCAAAAGCAAGGGCCATGATGAATAATACAGTTGATACGTTTTTGATTGTATTCATTGTTTTATATAATTATTTCCGTTTATTAAGTTTCTGAAAGTGTTAGACAATTAGAAGGAGGGGCACTTGAGGTCTTTCAAAGCCTGTCTCTTGTTAGGACACGGCAGCAGCAATTGCAGAGAGACCTCGTGGCTGCCACCTGTGACATTCGCCAATTGGCTGATAGTGACATCGTAGGAATAACCGATCTTGAACCAGTTGTATTCGATACCGAACATCACGATGAAGGCATCCAAATTGTAGGTGGAGATCTCCTCCTCTTTGTTCCGATAGGTCAAACCGTGGCGTAACCAAGCACCTACCGTGAAGGGGTAGAAGTTCAGATAGAAACCTTCGTTGAAGTAGTTAAAGCACATCTGGTGCTCATAGATGAAGTTCGGGCTGATGGAGATATCACCGAAAGAGGTCTCCTTTTTGCTCTTGCGTTTCAGATCGAAATAAGCACCCACGTGGGCAGTCCATTTTACCGGAAGACGGGCCTCGGGAGCATCCGAGCCGCTCTGGACGAGGAATCCTTGGTAAGGACGGGTGATGTGGTGCGCTGCCATGCCGAAATAGACATGGGGCGTGTAGCCCAAAAGTCCTGCAGACATGTCGAAGATGCTACGGCTCAACTTGCCTGGTTGTTGTTCGTTGGTCTGATATACGAAACCATATTTTGGATCAATCATGTCTCCGAATGTCAACTTGTTCCAATCCAATGACTTGTTTTGATAGGTGGCCTGCAAAGCCAGGCGCAAGTTGAATTTCTTGGCAACCTTCACTTTGAAGGAGTACATAAAGCTGGCATTATAGGTGTTGATACAACCGCCTTCACCAGCACGGTCGCCAAACAGCAAAACGCCGATACCACCGGAGAGCTTGTCAAAATGCTCGTCATAAGATGCTGTGTAGGTCATGAATGTGCCGGATGCGGCTGGCCATTGGTCGCGGAAATTGAATGCGATGCGCGGACATACATTGGTTCCAGCCATGGCAGGATTCAAGTATAACGGATTCGCATAGAACTGCGAAAACAGAGCATCTTGCGCGTTGGCCTGGAAGAAGCCAATCGACAAAATTGCGGTGAAAAGGATTATGATTCGGTTACGCATATCTTAAAACTTTTGTAGCGTGCAAAAATACAAAAAAGTTTATATTATACTTTAATAAATATAATTTTGTTACAAACATTGCAATAATAACAACTGCAGTGCGTTATTATCATGCAAATGCATTTTCTAAAAAAAACGAAGAATGAGATACAAATATTGGGTGGCCATACTTTTTTTTATTTGTGCAATCTTTCAATTGATTGATACTCAAGCACAAAAAATCGAAAAAAAAATTCATATCCATTGGAAAGACCCCATCACGCACCACATTTCAGAAGATCGGGTCCTTTCTTTTTTGTCCTTTGAGGATTGTGTCTATCTCCAAACGGATCCAGGTGTGCCTTCATTTTACGAGATGATCCCTGTGCAGGATTTTTATGAATCGTATCAAGTTTCCATTATACAAGCCGAATATGAGGATGTCAAGGCAGGAGAAGCCCTGTTGATTCCGGAAGATTTCCAGTCGAAAACACTGAAAATCAATGCGGTGTCGGCTTATTCCCGCAAAAAACCATATCTCCTTCTCTCGTTTGTCCCTATCGTGGAAAGTGGTTCCGGTCAATACCGGCGTCTTGTTTCGTTGACGTTAACGGTGGAAGGCACCCAGCCGGCGCGTGCCAAGTCGGGCAAGGACCATGTCAGCCAATCGGTGCTTGCCACGGGCCAATGGTACCGTTGCGGGGTCACCAAGACCGGAATGCACAAGGTTACCTATCAGGATCTGACAGCCATGGGCATGCAGGCTCCCATCAGCTCTTCCCAGCTGGCACTCTTCGGTAATGGTGGGGCCATGCTCCCGGAGGCCAATGCCACTCCTCGGCCCGAGGATCTGATGGAACTTCCTGTCCGTATCTTTGATAATGGAGACGGCACCCTGGATAATGGCGACTATCTGATCTTTTATGGACAGTCGCCTCACGCATGGTCATATAATGCGGACTATCAAAAATTCACCCATAAGATCAATGTCTATTCCGACACTTCCTATTATTTTATCACCAACACGCCCGGGGTGGGGGAGAAGAAGCGCATTTCGGTTATGGACAACAGCTCGTTGCAGGCCAATAACACCACCTCAGAATACATTTATTACGATTTTGTGGAGGATGATTTGAATAACTTTGGAGAGTCTGGTCGCGACTGGTTTGGGGATCTTTTTGACATCACCACCTCTCGGCAATATCGTTTTAATACTCCCGAAGTCCAAGGAGGAGAAGCCTTGGTGTCCGTTGCAGTGGCGGGCATTTCCAAGGTCCTGTCCCGAATGAATGTGTCTGTCAACAATCACATGATTGGGAATGTCACGCTCCCCTTGTTGAGCTCGCAGCAAATGGCTAGTTTGGCTAAAGGTACTTTTTCCTATACCCCCTCCGGCACGTCGCAGGTTGTCACCTTGGAATACAACAAGCCCAGCACCACTTCGCTGGCCTACCTGGACTGGATAGAGTTGCAGGTGCCATGCCGGTTGTCGATGTATGCGGCTCAGGTTCCCTTTTGTAATCCATCGGCGGTTGGTAGCGGCCAGGTGACAGAGTTCCGCATCAAGGGGGCTACTTCAGCCACTTACGTTTGGGATGTCACAGATCCCTCACAGAGCGTACAGTATGCGTTGCAATCCACCGCCGAGGGTGCCTCTTTCAAGGTCCTGACCGATGTCTTGCGCTACTTCATCGCCTTTTCCGGGACGGACTACTTGTCGGTGACCCCTGCCGGTCGGGTAGCCAATCAGAATCTCCACGCCACCTCCAATGTGGATATGGTCATTGTGACCCATCCGGATTTCCTTACTCAAGCTGACCGTCTCGCCGCCTTCCGACGCAGTAATGACGGCTTGAACGTCAAGGTGGTGACGACCCAGCAGGTCTATAACGAATTCTCCAGCGGCTCGCAGGACCCGATGGCCATTCGCGATTATGCGAAGATGATCTATGATCGTACCAATGGACAATACCCTCGCTATCTGCTTCTCTTCGGTCGTCCCTGCTATGACTATCGCGGTCGGGTGGCCAACACGAAATCGTTTGTTCCTAACTACCAACCGATAAACAGAAATTCCAGCATATCAGAAATCTATTTTTATGCGTGTGATGATGTTTTGGGATTGTTGGATGACAACGAAGGAGAGAATGGGGCCGGCCTGTTCGATGTGCCGGTAGGGCGTTTCCCTGCAGCGACGGCCGCGCAGGCGAACACAGCAGTGGAAAAGAGTATCCAATACACCACCCGCACCAACCTTGTTCCCGAGCAGTCGTCCGCCATCTCCAATCTCGCCGACTGGCGTAATGTCATGGCCTTTGTGGCGGATGATGAGGAGGGTAATGACTTCATCTCCAATGCAGATTCATTCACGATGTTTGTCCAAGAGGCCAACCCGAATATCAACTTTGACAAGATTTACTTGGATGCATACCAGCAGGTCTCCAACGCGGGCGGGCAGCGCTATCCGGAGGTGACCAAAGATATCAATAACCGCATGAACCGCGGTGCGCTGATGATGACCTACATTGGGCATAGTGGCAAAGATGGATGGGCTGCGGAACGTATCTTGGAGAATTCCGACATCAACAGTTGGACCAACCGCTATAACCAACCCGTGATGCTCACCCTCTCCTGTACTTTCGGCTATTATGACCGGCCTACCATCTCGCCGGCTGACATTGTCTTCTTCAACAACCATGGCGGGGCGTCGGCCTTGATCACGGCCTCCCGCGAGGCATGGTCTCTCCCGAATAATAACTTCGGAAAGAACATTTTCAAGTTTGTCTTTAACAAGGAGGACTATGGCCGCTACCCGACTGTTGGGGAGATCATGCTCTATGGCAAAAACGAATACGGCGGTTCCAACTCCAGTCTGGGTATGTTCGTGCTCTATGGAGATCCCTCCATGCCGTTGGCCATTCCGCATTATAAGGTCGTCACGGATTCCATCAACCAACATGCTGTCGGAACGGTCTCCGACACCCTTCGTGCCTTCTCCAAGGTTACCGTGTGTGGACATATCTCTGACGAACAGAATGTGCTTCAACAAGATTTTAATGGCACCATCTTCCCGTCTGTTTATGACAAAAGCATGATGGTTTCCACCCTGGAGAATGATCCGGAAAGTTACCCGTTTAGTTTTGAGGTTCAGAAAAGCATTCTGTTCAAGGGCAACAATACTGTCAAAAACGGCTATTTCACCTTTTCCTTCTATCTGCCCAAAGACATCAACTATGATTATGGCAATGGCAAGATCAGCTACTATGCACGTAGCAGTAATAGTGATGCGGCAGGAGCCTATACCGATATTATCATCGGTGGCACGGACACCTCGGGGCTGGATGACAAGGAGGGTCCCGAGATAGAGTTGTTTCTGAACGACGAGTCTTTCGTCAATGGCGGTATCGTCAACAGTACGCCGATACTGATCGCCAAAATCAAAGACAACTATGGTATCAACACCACCGGTAACGGCATTGGCCACGACCTAACGGCTGTCATAGACGAGCTTTCCGATTCACAGGTGATCCTCAACGACTTCTATCAGACGGAGAAAGACAGTTTCAACATGGGTACGGTCCGCTATCAGCTAGGGGAGCAGACTGCCGGAAAGCACACCATCATGTTGCGGGCTTGGGATATCAACAACAATCATTCGGAGAAGGAACTGACCTTTGAGGTGATTTCCGATCAGAAACTTATGCTGAGTCATGTGCTGAACTATCCGAATCCTTTCACCACCCATACC
The DNA here is from genome assembly GCA_017544105.1 of Bacteroidales bacterium. Taxonomy (GTDB): domain Bacteria; phylum Bacteroidota; class Bacteroidia; order Bacteroidales; family WCHB1-69; genus F23-D06. The sequence goes on along the minus strand of JAFYEU010000069.1, from coordinate 4,417 downwards.
GAGTTCTTCTTTGAGCACAACCAGCCGGGCGGGGTCTTCGATGTGCAGGTGCAGGTGTACACCATCTCCGGCAAGCTGTTGAAGACGATCAACACCACCCAAGTACTGGAAGGCAACAGGAGTCAGCCGATACCCTGGGATGGTCTCGACGATGCCGGCGACAAGATCGGCAAAGGGGTTTATATGTACCGTCTGCGTGTGCGCAATGAAAATCTGGAAACCGCTGAAACGGTTGAAAAACTGGTGATTTTATAGTGTGGGAGTGGGACTTGTCGCAGCCTGTGAGATTTTTTTTTCAACAATGCAAAAAATATGTAGATATTTTCCTATTTTTGCGAGGTCGTTTGCAGGGGTTTGGATAAGAGCATCATTTAATTATTCATCATAAAAAATAGGAGGATTCATCGTGTTAAAGAACAGAAGTTTGATAGACCCGTCCGATTTCACGCGTGAGGAATTTCGTGAGATCTTTGATCTGGCGCATCAAATCATCGCCGATCCGGAGAAATACAGTAAGAGTTGTGAGGGAAAAATCCTGGCAACTCTTTTTTATGAGCCGAGCACACGCACGCGCTTCAGCTTTGAGGCTGCCATGTTGCGTTTAGGTGGCAAGGTGATAGGCTTTTCGGAGCCTAATTCCAGCTCCACAGCCAAGGGAGAGAGCATCGCCGACACCCTGCGCACCATCGAGTGTTACGCTGATATTGCGGCCATGCGCCATCCCAAAGAGGGTGCGCCCCGCATGGCTTCCCATTACATCCACATGCCGCTGATCAACGCCGGCGACGGCGGACACCAGCACCCTACGCAGACCTTGACCGATATTCTGACTATCGAAAGACTGCGCGGAGGTGTGGAGAACAAGACCTATGGCTTCTGCGGTGACCTTAAGTTCGGCCGCACGGTGCACTCCCTGGTCAAGTTCCTCAGCAACTACGAAGGCGTCAAGTTCATCTTCATCTCTCCGGAAGAGCTTCGCGTGCCCGAGTATATCCGCGAGGAGGTGGTCAAGAAAAAAGGTATCCCCTTCCAGGAGGTGGATAAGATGGAACCCTATATGGGTCAGCTCGACTTCCTGTACATGACTCGTGTGCAACGGGAGCGTTTCTTTAACGAGGAGGACTATATCCGACTGAAAGACCGTTTCATCCTGGACGCCGAGAAGATGACCTACGCCCGTCCCGACACTTATATCCTTCACCCGCTGCCACGCGTGAACGAGATCAGTGTGGAGGTGGACAACGACCCGCGCGCCCAATATTTCAACCAGGCCAAAAACGGCATGTTCGTCCGTATGGCCCTTATCTGTAAACTGCTTGGTATTTACTAAAAATTCAAACATTATGTTAGAGGTTACAAGTATAGAAAAAGGTATCGTTATCGATCATATCACCGCCGGCTATGGCATCCAGGTGTTCAACTATCTGAATCTGGACAAGGCTGACTATAACGTGGCACTCATCATCAATGCCTACAGCGCCAAGATGGGTAAGAAAGATATTATCAAGATCAACAATGTCATTGATATCAATTACGACTTCTTAGGCTTGATTGATCCCAATGCCACCGTCAATATCATTGAAGACGGCAAGACAGTCAAGAAGGTGAAGCTGGAAGTGCCCGAGAAGGTCATCAACATCATCCACTGCAAGAACCCGCGTTGCGTGACTTCCGTGGAGCACTATTTCGACCACGAGTTCCATCTGGTGGACAAAAAGAAACGCTCCTATCGTTGCGCCTATTGTGATGATATTGTGATACCATACCCGATCAAATAGTTTGGCAACGACAGAATCCTCCTTCTAAATAAATCTTATTTGACTGTTTGTCAGTCGGATAAGAAAATTGAGGCATCCCTTTGTTTTTTCAAAAAAGAATTGTATTTTTGCAGCCTCAATGTGAAGGTCTCTTGGCCGAGTGGTTAGGTACCGGTCTGCAAAACCGTTGACTCCAGTTCGAATCTGGAAGAGACCTCAAAAAAAAGAGCATCATTAGGATGCTCTTTTTTTGTGTCTCTCCGTTTGCCGGAAGTTATCGTTCCATTATTTTCATCATCATCTCTTTCAGCAGTTCTCCGTCGTCGGCGTTGGAGCCGAGGCCTTTGGATTTCAGGTCATATTCACGGAGGATGGAGATGATGTTGGTGAGTTCCGGCAGGGAGTAGTTGCGGGCATAGCCGGTATTCTTGTTGGCGATGAAGGCGTTTTTGGTGTTGAAGGCGGCCATCACTGCCTCTTTGTCGTTTTTGTTAGGGGTGAGATGGAAGGCGATCATGTTGCCGAAGAAGCGGCTCAGCATGGCGATGGTCTTGATGTTGGGGTTTTCCTTCAGGTGCTGGGTAAAGTTGAGCGTGATCTTATAAGCGCGAGCTTTGTTCTTGGCGCCCAGGGCCTCCTGTAATTCGAAGATGTTGTATTCCTTGTTGATGCCGATGTGTTGTTCCACCACATCGGGGGTGATGGTGCTGCCTGCTGGCAACACGAGGCGCAGCTTGCCGAATTCGCTGTAGATGTGCGACAGGTCGTTGCCCATATGCTCAGCCAGCAGTTCCGCGGTGTTCGCGTCCAGCTGGAATTGGAACTCCTTCGCGAGACCGAGAATCCACTTCGGGATGTCCCAGTCGCGGACAGGATCGGACTGGAAGACGACCCCGGCAGACTCGAAAGCCTTCACGGCCTCTTTCACCGCTTTGCCATATTTGTAGCAGACCACCAAGATGGTGGACGGGATCGGATTCTTGGCATACTCCACCAGGGCGTTGAACTCCTTCAGCTTCTTGGCCTCCTTGACGACGACCAGCAGGCGGTCGCTGCCGAAAGGATATTGTTTGGCGGAAGCGGCAATGTCGGTGCCGGCACTATCCTGGCCATAGAAGACCAACTGGTTGAAGTTGCGGCTGTCTGCGTCAATCACTTCGTTCTCAAACCGTTCGCAGAGGCGATCGATATAATAGGGCTCTTCACCCATGAGCAGGTACAGGGGCTGGTAGTCCTTACGGTCCAATTGCTTGTTGAGTTCCTCGTATTTGATCATCGTGATGGTGTTGTGTGCGGCGGCAAAGATACAAAATTAGTCAAGACCTATAAAGCAAAAAGCTGTTCGCAAGGAACAGCTTTTCACCAAAAAATCAAACATTATGAATAAAACATTGCGATTACACTACTCTTGAGGAATAATGGAAACGAATGATTTGTCTTTATAGGTTTTTCTGAAGGAAACGATACCGTCGCAAAGTGCGTAGAGGGTGTGGTCTTTGCCCATGCCTACATTCTGGCCAGGGTTGTGGACGGTGCCTCTTTGGCGAACGATGATGTTACCAGCCTTGGCGAATTGACCGCCAAAGATCTTCAAACCTAATCTCTTGCTATGTGATTCGCGGCCGTTCTGTGAACTACCGACACCTTTTTTATGTGCCATAACTTATTGTTTTTTTCGTTAATAATCAATTTATAAAGCAATGTCATCAATCTTGATGGCGGTCAGATATTGACGATGGCCATTCAGTTTCTGATAACCTTTTCTTCTTTTCTTCTTGAAAACAAGAACTTTGTCACCTTTAAGATGTTTGAGGACGGTAGCGGTTACGGAAGCACCATCAACGGTAGGCGTACCCACTTTCACATCACCGTCGTTACCGATCAGCATCACGCGATCGAATTTCACTTGGGATCCTTCTTCAGCCTGGAGGCGTTGAACATAGACGCGACGGTCTTTTTCAATCTTGAATTGTTGCCCGGCTATTTCTACAATTGCGTACATTTTTTATGAATTTGGTTATTAAAATTTCGGGCCGCAAAAATAAAAAATTTTCATTTTAATTTCACACCCTGCAATTTTTTTTATTATTCTTCGTTTATAGGGTTACTTGTTATTATAAATATTGTATGAAGATGAAGTCGAATATTGCTCTTAAATCATTGGTTTTAACATTGTTACTATCCTTTGCCGTTATGGGTTCCACCTTTGCGCAGGGCGGTGCCCGATATGTGGATCTGACGGATGCGGCCGAGCATTCGGTTCAAGCGGTGACCTATATCAAGACAGAATTTGTGCAAAAAAATTCACTTTGGGACGATTTTTTCAGCGGTTCCTTCTGGGATAATTTCTTCGGTTCTGCGCCGAGTATTTATCCCTTACAGGCGGCCGGCTCCGGCGTCATCGTTTCCCCGGATGGTTATATCCTGACCAACAATCATGTGGTGGAGGATGCGGTGAAGGTCACCATTACCCTCTATGACAAGCGGGAGTACGCAGGAACCGTAGTGGGTGCAGACCCCAAATCAGACTTGGCTCTCATCAAGATCGATGAGACCAACCTGCCCTATTTGCAGTTTGCAAATTCCGACTCTGTCCGCTTGGGCGAGTGGGTGTTGGCGGTGGGCAACCCGTTGTCGTTGCATACGACTGTGACGGCGGG
>JAFYEU010000068.1 GCA_017544105.1 Bacteroidales bacterium | reverse complement strand
TGGTGGGCGACCGCACCCAGCACCAAACCGCCTCCAACCAGGGCACCGTCATCCTGCGCAACAACGCCACCATCGAGAACGCCCACTGCGCCAGAAAGACCGGCCTCGCGGGGACCGAGTGGCTCACCAGCGGCGGCATCGTCCAGTGCACCGGCAGCACTTTTAAAAACAACCGCAGGGCCGTGGAGTTCTATTCCTACGCCGACACCCTCGCCTCCGGCAGCATCGGCGACAACAAGAGCTGGTTCAAGGACTGCACTTTTACCCTCGACAACAACAACCTCTTCCTCTCCCAGGGCATGCAGTTTCTCAACCACGTCACCCTCTGGGACGTGAAGGGCGTCTCCTTCGAGGGCTGCACCTTCGAGAACTCCACCACGGGCAACATCCCGGACCGCAAGCACGGCATCTACGCCTTGGGCGCCGGCTTCAAGGTAAACACCTTATGCAACACCTTGGATGGCTGCAACTGCTATGGCGCCGCCGACACGAGCCTGTTCGCCGGCTTCAGCACGGCCGTGGAGGTCGGCAACGACGGCTGCCCCTACTCCGTCACCATCGACGAGGCCAAGTTCGAGAACAACGGCACGGGCATCTCCATCCAGGCCTGCGACTACGCCACGGTGACGCGCTGCACGTTCGACCTCTCCACCAACCCCGTCAACACGCGGAACACATTGGGCCTCCGTCTGGACAACAGCGCGGGCTTCCATGTGGAAGGCAACACCTTTCAGGTTGCCGCCAACGCCCCATCCTCCGACCGCTGGGGTGTGTATGTGCTGGGATCGGTGAAACAGAACAACAGCCTCTACCGGAATGGCTTCGAGAACCTCACCAGAGGCGTGTTCGTCACCGACACCAACGGACTGGGGCGCACTGGCCTCTGCTTCTCCTGCAACACGTTCACGAATTGTGCCTACGGCATCTATGTCAGCCCCAACGGCTCCATCGCCACCATGCAGGGCAACCTGAGCAAGGGGGCGGACAACAGCTTCACGGGTATTCAGACGCGCAGTCTGAACAACCTCGGGCAGACACAGGTCAACTACTATCACAGCAGCAACAGCAGTTTCATACTCCACAATCCCACGGGAGTGCTCACGGAGTCCAATCTGGCCACCCTCAACCCCTGCAACCCCACCATCTGCGACCAGGGCGGAAATGTGACCCCCGTGACCAACTTCGCGGGGCTGGATGGCACGGGGAACGCGGTGCCGGGGATAAGCTCCGGGGAAGCCTCAGATGGCACGGGCGTATCGCATACGCCCTATATGCAGGATGATGATTCCAACGAGGCCCTGCAGGCTGCCATAGACAATTACTACGCCGCCGTGCGCCGCATCATGGCCGACAGCGTGGAGAGCCTCCCCGACCTCCTGGCCTGGCACACCGCCGCGGGCGCGCTGGCCAGTCCCTACGCGCTGACGGAAATCTTTGCCGCCATGGACAACAGCACGGGCGTATCGCATACGCCCCAATCGCAGGCTGACGCATTTTCCGTAGGCGCATCGCATACGCCCCAAATCTCCCAGCTGGAGATGGACAACTACGCGGACTTCCGCGCATTGGCGGCCTCCCTGCGTCCTTCTGCTAACAACCCTGCCGTCAACTGGCCTGCGGCCACGCCCGCGCAGGTTGCGGAGCTGCAGCGCATCGCGGAGGCCAACACGGGCCGCTCGTCCGTCATGGCCAAGGGCGTGCTCTGCTTCTTCTTCGACATCTGCTACGGGGAGGAGATTGACGGAACATTGCGTGCCGGAACCTACTCGGGCAAGGGCGGTAAAACAGCACAGTGGACCTATTGGCCGGAACATACTAATGTCGGCATCCCCTGCTACTCGCAGCCCTTCTCCCTCCTGGAGGATACGCTGATAGGAACCCTTTCCTATAACAAATCGGACTTTGCTATACGCACCGCCTCCGGACAAAATGCCAATATCCTGATCCTTGACGACAGTACGGGAATGTATTACTACGACACCATATTCCAAATACCCCGAATGCTGTATGACTACAGCGCTGAGGAGGGAGGCCAATTTACCGTTTATCCCATTATGGGCGACACCAACCATCAGATTCTCGTAACGGTGGACTCCATTGGATATGAAACTCTTGATAACCAGATTCTCAAGTCATTTTATATCCATACCTATTCCTTCAGCAGCCAGGAACCCGACTACATTTGGAGTTTTGATGTCCTCAACATGGAGTTCAAGGCAAAATATATCGAGCACATAGGCTCAACCTGCTTTCTGTTGCCGCAAAAAGTATCGCCCATACACTATAGCGATGTTTTCTATAGGTCTCTCTGCTCTTTTGATTGCGAGTCGGTCCACTATCAACCTATAGACAGCATTGATTGCAACGAGCCATATGACTTCATTATTTATGATGTACCCGGAGCATGAGCAGCCCATGGTTCAACTATACCCCAATCCTGCCGCGAACAGCATCACGATAAGCGGCGTGACGGCTATCACCAGGGTGGCAGCCTACAATGCCCAGGGACAACTGATGACAGTGGTGCCCGTAACACATCAGGTCACTTACAGCATGAACGTCACCAACTGGCCCAAAGGCCTCTACTTTATCCATGTGGAGACAGAAAGCGGCACTGCGACACTCAAGATGGTGAAGTTGTGACAAGATATAAGATAAAGGGTCTTGAGAGATACGCCTTTTTTGTATATTTGCCGCACGAAACTTCTATGTCTTACAAACAAAACATCCTTATGAAAAAAGTCAAGTCAATCCTTCTGTTTGCATACATTACCATGGCGATTACAGCCATCAGCTGCAACAAAGCCAAAAACTGCGAATGTGCTGTAGACATTGCCAATGAAGTCATCGACTCAGCCGCCTGGATTGCCGCCGGAGAGCCTTTCTATATGTGCAAAATGGAGCCTCTTCAACTGAAGACCTTCCTTTACGACACCCTCCTGCAATCCGGTGAGTGCGAAGCGATGAACTATTATGATTCTGTGGGCACCATCTATCCCGAACAGGGTCTCTGCCTTCATAGTGTACGGGAATGCATTGAAAAATAACCCATCCTTCATGAAAAGATTACTGATCATCCTTAGCATAGGACTTCTGGCATGGATGCCTCCTGCACAAGCGCAAAAACCGCACAGCGAGCTGCTCAATGAAATTGGTGTGGATGCGGGGCCTGTTTCTATATTCGGTGGTTTTATTGTGGGCACTGTGGATTTTTTCAATGCCTTGGGTAGCAGTATGAGTCACCAGGCTTATGACTCGCGGTATTATGGTGTTTATAACCTGAACTACTATCGCCAAGTGAAACCTTGGTGCCAAGTAGGGGCAAAATTCACGGTGGAGGGCAGTCGTATAACACGTTATACAGACTCGCTGCAGACGGCCATTCATAGTATTTCCGATGATCTGGTGTTTACGTTTATGCCGAGCGTACGCTTCACGTACCTGAACCGTCCTTGGGTGCGACTTTATTCCGGCGTGGATGTTGGCTTGGGATATCTTTTTTCCAACATACAGAGTTTCAGCAAGGATGACAACAATGGCAACAAGTTCCTTCCTGCCATGAATATCACGGCCTTCGGCATGAACGTGGGCAAGGGGTTCTATGGCCTCTTCGAACTGAATGCCGGTTTTGATTCGATCGTCAAGCTCGGCATCGGCGCAAGATTTTAAACAAGTTTTCAGTTAGGAGTTAATGGCCAATAGCCAATGGCTAACAGCTAACAGCTACTGACCTACATTTTATCACAAAAAATGCTTTCAAGGGAAAGCATTTTTTTTTACTTTTGCACCTTTGAAAAATAATAATACATTTTTAACCTAAACAACTGAATATGAGTAACGTAAAGTATGTTTACACCTTTGGAGGAAAGACAGCCGAAGGTAAAGCCGACATGAAGAACCTGTTGGGTGGCAAAGGTGCCAACCTGGCTGAGATGTGTCTTTTGGGTCTTCCGGTACCTGCCGGACTGACCATCACCACGGAATGTTGCACTGCCTATTATGCCAACAACTGCGAGCTTCCTGCCGGTTTGATGGATGAAGTGTGGGCTGGCATGAAGAATGTGGAGTCCATAATGGGACTGAAGTATGACGATGCTGAGAATCCGTTACTCGTATCCTGCCGTTCCGGTGCCCGCAGTTCCATGCCTGGCATGATGGACACTGTTCTCAACATCGGTTTGAGTTCCAAGACGCTCCCCGGCTTGATCAAGAAGACCAACAACCCTCGATTTGTATATGACTCCTATCGCCGTCTGATCATGATGTATGCCGATGTAGTGATGGAGAAGGCGGAAGGCATTGAGCCTGCTGACGGCAAAGGCATCCGCAAGATCCTCGATGACATGCTGGATGAGTTCAAGGCTTCCAAGGGCTACAAGAGCGACACCGACATCACCGCCGATGAGCTGCTCGAGCTGGCCAACAGCTTCAAAGCCAAGATCAAAGAGGTGCTCGGCACCGAGTTCCCCGATGATGCCAAGGCTCAACTCGAAGGCGGCATCAAGGCTGTCTTCAAGAGCTGGAATGGCAAGAAGGCTATCTCCTACCGCCGCATCGAAGGCATCCCCGACGACTGGGGCACCGCCGTCAACGTGCAGGCCATGGTATTCGGCAACATGGGTGACAACTCCGCCACTGGCGTGGCTTTCACCCGTAACCCCGCCACCGGTGACAACCAGTTCTATGGCGAATGGCTGATCAACGCCCAAGGCGAAGATGTGGTGGCCGGCATCCGCACCCCCAACCCGCTGAACGACGAGACCAAGAACGAGCAAAACAAGATGATGCACTCCATGCAGGAACTGATGCCCGAGACCTACAAAGAGCTCTGTGACATCCGCAACATCTTGGAGAAAAACTACCACGACATGCTTGATATCGAGTTCACCATTCAAGAGGGCAAACTCTACATGTTACAATGCCGCGTTGGCAAACGTACGGGTGTCGCTGCCATGACCATGGCTCTCGACATGCTGCACGAAGGCCTCATTGACGAGAAAGAGGTGGTGCTCCGCGTGGCTCCTGCCCAGCTCGACGAGTTGCTGCACCCGATTCTGGATGCTGCTGACGAGAAGAAGCACACCGTCCTCGCCAAGGGACTGCCCGCAGGTCCTGGCGGCGCCGTCGGCGTGATCGCTTTCGACAGTGAGACTTCCATGGCCTATACCGCCAAGAAGATCAAGAATATCCTCGTCCGCGAGGAAACCAACCCCGAAGATGTGGAAGGCATGCGTGCCGCCACCGGCATCCTGACCGCCCGCGGTGGTATGACCTCCCACGCTGCCCTCGTGGCCCGTGGCTGGGGCAAGTGCTGCATCGTCGGTTGCGACGCCGTCAAGATCGACATGGGCGCCCGCACCGTATCCATCAATGGCAAGACCTTCAAGGAGGGCGACATCCTCAGCTTGAACGGCTCTAAGGGCTGGGTCTATGGCGAGGAAGTCAAGATGATTGACGCCACCGAGAACCCGCTGTTCCAAGAGTTCATGGGCTTAGTGGACAAATACCGCACCATGGGTGTCCGTACCAACGCTGACACGCCGGAAGATGCCCAGAACGCCGTCAACTTCGGCGCCGAGGGTATCGGCCTCTTCCGTATCGAGCACATGTTCTACGGCAAGAACAGCGAGAAGCCTCTGGAGAAACTGCGCAACATGATCCTCTCCGACACGAAGGAGGAGCGCGTTTCCGCCCTGAAGGAACTGGAGCCCTACATCAAGGAAGCCGCCAAGGGCACTTTGAAAGTGTTGGATGGCAAACCGCTGACCTTCCGCTTGATGGATCCCCCGTTGCACGAGTTCGTTCCGCAGACCGAAGACAAGCAACGTGAAAAGGCCAAAGAACGCGGTATCAGCTTCGAGGAAATCAAAAAAAGAATCGACTCCCTGCATGAGGTAAACCCGATGATGGGCCTCCGTGGTGTGCGTCTTGGCATCATCTATGCCGAAATCACCGAGACTCAATTCCGCGCCCTTTTTGAGGCTACGGCAGAGCTGATGGTTGAAGGTCATGACCCGCACCTTGAGATCATGGTGCCGCTGACCATCAACGTCAACGAGCTGAAGCACCAAAAAGCCATCGCCGACCGCGTGAAAGCAGCAGTGGAAGCCAAGTTTAACGTGAAGATTGACTACCTCTTCGGCACAATGATCGAGATCCCGCGCGCAACGCTCGTGGCTGACCAGATCGCTGAAGTAGCACAGTTCTTCTCCTTTGGCACCAACGACCTGACCCAGATGACCTTCGGCTTCTCCCGCGACGACGTCAATGCCATCGTCCACGAGTATGTCGATCAGAAGATCATCCCTGCCGACCCGTTCAACACTCTTGATCAGGAAGGTGTCGGCCAGTTAGTAAAACTCGGTGTGGAACGCGGTCGCAGCACCCGCAACAACCTCAAGTGTGGTGTCTGCGGTGAACATGGTGGCGATCCCGCATCCGTTGAGTTCTTCTTCAAGGCAGGTTTGAACTACGTGTCATGCTCTCCATTCCGCGTGCCGGTAGCCCGCTTGGCCGCTGCCCAAGCTGCTATCAAAGCCGGGAAATAGTCATTGGATTTGACCATCTTCCAACATATAGTAGAGACGCAAAGCATTGCGTCTCTACTTTTTTTTGGACTTATATACCTGAAAATAATCATGCCGGGTGTAAATTTCAAAAAAAATATATCTTTGCACCGTCGATAATGTACGTAGGGGGGGGCAATTCATTAACAACAAGCATCTTATCAGAATATTCATTCATAACATCACCCACATTAACCACTTCGAAAATGAGAAAGTTGACAATCGCCGTCCTCCTGCTATGCAACATAGCTTACGGCCAGACCATCTATGACCAATTCAACAAGGCCATCCACAACAATGACACAGTACAGATGACCACGCTCATCCGGCAGATCCAGGCCTCCGGCGACGAAAGTCCGGAACGCTATATCGCCGAATTCAACTACTACTATAACATGTCGAAGAAAGAGGTGGTGGAATTGTCAAAGGAGCTTCCGAAAGGGAACTACAGTTCCGACGGCATGTTCACCCTGACCGACAGCACCGGCGCGCCAGCAGGCTATATGTATTCCCACGTGCACTACGATCCGGCACGGTCAGATTCGGCCATCGCCATCATCACCAAGGGCATTGCCGCCCACCCCAACCGCCTCGACATGCGCTTCGGCAAGATCTTCGCATTAGGAAACTACTCCCGCTGGGATGCTTACGCCGACGAGATCATGAATGTGCTCAACTACACGGAGAAACATCCCAATACCTGGGTTTATCCCGACACAAAGGACCCCATCGACACCATCATTATCTATAGTGTGCTCGATTATGAGAAAGAACTCTTCTACCAATGCGAGCTCACCGAAGAGACTCGCGACCAAGATGCCGTCATACTAGGCTGGATCCGCAATATCGCCCTCAAGACCTCTCAAATATACCCCAAAGACATCTTCAGCCTCAACATTGTCGCCGTCACCTACAATGCGCAGAACGACCACGCCAATGCCATCACTTGGCTCAAAAAGGCAGAGCAGATTGCACCGAAGGATGTCATCGTCCTCGGCAATTTGGCCGACACCTACCACAACATGGGTGATTACGCCAATGAGAAGAAGTGTCTCAAGAAAATCCTGAAATATGGGGATGCGGATGAAAAAGAATACGCCAGGTACTATATAAAACAGCTGCCGTAGTCGCCTACCGCCCTTTCGTGAAGGCCACGGAGTCGCCCCACGCATCATACAGTATCTCGTGCCCGATAGCCTTCATCCGAAGGTCAAGGCAGGAGAAGCACTCTTCGGGCTTGTCACCCACGCAGGCTTTGTCGGGGTAGATCAGATAGTCCTCCCGATGGCCCATCGGGGTGAGGTTTGGCATGATGACGTTGGCCCCGGCCATGATAGCCTTCTCGCGCCCCATCGGATCCAAGGTCTGGTCGGCAGTGGCCGCCACCATATTGATTTCGGGCATCATCAGTCGCAACACGGCAATCATCTTCAAGGTCATATTGAGTCGTTCCTCTGCGGGCGGAATCTGGTCTGCATAAGACCAGAGCGGAGTCTCCTGATGCGGGATGAAGGGGCCCATGCCCACCATTGCCACATTCTTCCGGCGGAAGAAGAGCAGGTCGTCGGCCAAGTCTTCCACTGTCTGGAAGGGCAAACCGATCATCACGCCCGTGCCCGTCTGATAACCGATCTTGAGCAACGAATCGATGCAGGCCAGACGCTTGTGAAAGTCGTGGCGCTCATCTTTGGGGTGTATCTTATAGTAGAGTTCCTCGTTGGAGGCCTCAATGCGGAGCAGGTAGCGGTGCGCCCCCGCCTCGAACCATTGTCGATACACCTCCTCGCTCTGCTCGCCCAACGAAAGGGTGATGCCCAACTTGCCATCACTGAGACGTTTGATCTCACGCACCAGTTCTGTGATCTTATCGGTGAAAGCCTTATTATTGCGCTCCCCGCTTTGGATGGCTATGGAGCCATAATGCAGATCCAGGGCCTGGCGGGCACAATCGAGCACCTCCTCATCGGTCAGCGTGTAGCGGTGCACCTTGTCGTTCAGGCCGCGCACCCCACAGTAGAGGCACGACTTCCTGCAGCGGTTGCTGTATTCTATCAGGCCGCGCAGGTGTACCTTGTTGTCCAGATATTGCAACTTGACCTCCATGGCCCGTTTGAAAAGCCGTTTCATCTCATCACCCTGCAATGAAAGCAGGCGGACAATGTCATCTTTCTCCAGATAATCCTTATAAAGTAGTTCTTCCATGATGATTTCTTATCGAATAGACAATATCTCCATGCGCATCTCACCTTGTGGGGTCTGGAATGTTACGACATCCCCCACCCTCTTGTTCATCAGCACCTTGCTGAGCGGGGAGATGAAGGAGATCTTCCCCTGCATGATGTTGGCCTCGTCCACGCCCACGATGCGGTATTCCGCAGTCTGTCCGTTGTTCAGATTCTGATATTGGATGACGGCGCCAAAGGCTACATCCTTTTGCCGTTGGGGATCATAGTCGAGCACGCGGGCGGTACGGATGCGTTCTTCCAGCTGCTGCAGTTTGGCAGTCAGATAGTTATTGTTGACGCGGGCATCGTTATTGTCCACCCCTTCATATTGCTTGCGCTCCTGGAGCAGTGCCTCCCGCTCATCCTTCAGGGCCTGCATGCCCGTGGAGGTGACAAAGTTCTCCACGCCAGCGGGCAGGTACGCGCGCGGGGTCAGCATCGGAACCTCCTCCTGATCGCCTTCTTTCACAAATCCTCGACTCATAGATTCTGATTTTTTGTTTAAGGGTGCAAAGATACACAAATTAGGGATATAGAAGCGGAGAAACGGATTCTCCTTGTAGAGACGCCATGCATTGCGTCTCTACAAGAGCACCTTCATCTCGCAGCGGGCACAGTCAAACTCGAGACGGTACCGACGAGTGCCATCGGAGAGATACCACGGCAAATTTGCAGCCCGCCCAGACGGCTGGCGACTGCACATCCCCATCTCAAAACGGAGACAATACTTGCAGACCATCAGCTCTTTGCCCTCAAATTGACGGGATTTGTCGAGACCGTTCTCTACCCTATCGGCTCCGAAGTCCTCATATAAGCTCCGGTGTGCCTCATTGACGACATTGGCTTTATAGGTCAACGCGTCATAGAGTGGTTCCGGATGAATGGTGAGCGCCACCGGTTGCGGCCGGAAATGACGGATACGCTCTTCAGCCAGCATCTCCAGAACTTGCTTCTTGGCCATATTCAACTGGGAGGTAGGGATGAAAAAACGGTCGTCCACCGTCACATAACGGGCTTCAAACGGGGTGTTGCCCACCTTGGAGAGAGCATTTTGCAACTGCTGGGCAGCCATCTCCGGCTTCTGAGCCAGCGACAGTTGCGCCGA
>JAFYEU010000067.1 GCA_017544105.1 Bacteroidales bacterium | reverse complement strand
GTGGGCGTTGATATCCCGTATGTAACGCCGCCTGCCCAACAACGTCTCCACGTAGAAATGCTCCCGCGCAAACGCCAGAGTGTTGTTCAGATAGTCGTTGATTTTCGGAAAACTGCGAAAGTAGTCCGAGATCAGTTGGCGCGCCTCAAATTGCGGAATCTGCAACCGGTCGGCCAGACCGAAGGCAGAGATACCGTACAAGATGCCGAAGTTGACCGTCTTGGCATTGCGGCGCATGTCTTTAGTCACCGCCTCCTGCGGAACGCCATAGATATGCGCGGCCATAGCCGCGTGGATGTCTTCGTGTTTTCGGAAGGTCTCGATCATCCGCTCGTCGCCACAAACATGAGCCACGATGCGCAACTCTATCTGGGAGTAGTCGGCCGCCAACAGCACATGGTCGTCATCGGCTGCCACGAAGGCCTTGCGGATGTCGCGCCCCCGCTCCGTGCGGATGGGGATGTTCTGCAAGTTGGGATTCACCGAACTCAGCCGGCCTGTGGCCGTGATGGTTTGCGTATAGGTGGTATGGATACGGCCCGTCTTGGGATTGATCAACGCCGGCAGGGCATCGATGTAGGTGGACTTCAGCTTGGTGAGCTTACGCCACTCCAGGATCAGCGGCACGATAGGGTGTTTCGGCGCCAACTTCACGAGCACCTCCTCACCCGTCTGGTACTGCTTGCTCTTGGTCAGCTTGGCGTTCTCGACCAGTCGTAACCGCTCAAAGAGAATTTCACCCAACTGCTTGGGAGAACCAATGTTAAAGGTGACTCCTGCATAGTCATATATCTGACGTTCAATGTCTTGTATCTCTTGCTGCATGGTCTCGGAATTCTGTTGCAAGGTGGCCACATCCAACTTAACACCCGCCATCTCCATATTGGCCAACACGGGCACCAAAGGCATCTCCACCTCCTCAAACAGACGCTGCAACTCACCCTTCCGGATGGAATCTTGCAACAACGGGTACAACTGCAAGAAGGCGCTGACCCGCTCAGCCGTCCGCTGCTCGGGCGTGGCATCTGACTTCACCAAAACCGACCCTAACAGGGTCTCCACCATCATCTCCAATGTGTGCTTGCTCTCAGGCTGGATCAGATAATGAGCAATCTGCAAATCGAACACGGACACCGTGGGTTTTATCTTAAAAACCGTTAAAAATTTGAAAGTCTGCTTGTAATCATACAAGACCATCGTATGGGTGCCGCTGAACAGCCGTTGCAAAAAGGCCTGATAGTGACGGTGCTCGCTTTCCACGAGATGATAGTAGGCCTCCGCGGGGTTCCCGGCAATCACAAAGCCTGCAATCCGGTGCTCCTGCATGATCCAGTCGAAGAAGAGATGCTCGGACTGCCACAGGCTATCCGGCACATCTTCGACCTGTAACACCGGTGTCACCTTCCCGACAGACTGGCAGCAAGGCAGTGTCTCTTCTTCTTGATCTTCCGGCTGCGAGAAGAGATCTGCCTCTCCACTTGGCTCCTCCCCGACTTTCAGGTCTTTCAAAATCCTTTGTGTCAAGGCCTTGAATTCCAGCTCGGCAAACACTTCTTTTAGCTCCGGCACGTTGGGGGCAGTGAGCGCCATCTCATTGAAATCGTACGTCAAGGGAACATCCAACATGATAGTTGCCAGCTGTTTGGAAAGCAATGCCTGCTCTTTGTTCTCCATCAGAAGCGTACGCATTTTCTCATTCTCCTGGTCGGCGCCGCGGGCATACATCTCCTCGATGGAGTGGTAGGTGGCCAGCAGCTTCTGGGCCTTCACCTGGCCGATGCCCGGCACGCCGGGGATATTGTCGGAACTGTCACCCCACAATCCCAGCATATCGATCAGTTGCTCAGGATCTTGTATTTTATACTTTTCGCACACCTCCTGCACGCCCAAGATCTCGGCCGGCTGTCCGAACTTGCCTGGCTTGTAGAGATGGATATGTTCCGACACCAACTGACCATAGTCTTTGTCGGAGGTTACCATATAAACCTCAAAACCCTCAATTTCAGCATGTTTGGCCAAACTTCCCACTACGTCATCCGCCTCGTAACCGTCCATGGATACCATCGCTATGCGAAAGGCTTCCAGAATGCGCTTGATGTAGGGGACGGAAAGAATGATGTCGTCAGGCGTGGCCTCACGGTTGGCCTTGTAGCTTTCAAACTCAGCATGGCGGAAGGTGGGAGCGCCCGTATCAAAGGCCACGGCCATGTGGGTGGGCTTCTCTTTCTTGATGATCTCATACAACGAATTGGTAAAACCCAGTATGGCAGAGGTGTTGAGACCTTTGGTGGTATAGCGGGGACTCTTCATCATGGCATAATAGGCCCTGAAGATCAGGCCCATGGCATCGATGAGGTATAGTTTCTTTGACATGGTGTTAAAATTTATGGCTATTAGCTGTTGGCTATTGGCTGTTGGCCGACTATTTGGTGATTATAATTGACTTTTTTATTGGCTAATGGCTAATAACTAATGGCTAATAGCTGTTGTTTGATAATTCCTAACTCCAAAAATGGCGCTTCCCACCCGGATGAAGGTACTTCCCTCTTCTATCGCTATGGGATAGTCGTCGGTCATGCCCATGGAGATCTCTTTGAAATCCTCATGATCTGCAAAAAAGTCTGTCTTGAGCGTTTGGAAGATGTCGTGCAGGTGGCGAAATTCCTGGCGCACCTGCTCCATGTCTTCAGTGAAGGTAGCCATGCCCATCACGCCGCAAATCTTCACGTTGTGCAAGGTGGGGAAGACCTCGCCTTGTAGCATCTCGCGGCATTCCTCCAAGGTAAAGCCGAACTTGGTGGTTTCCTGGGCAATATGGAATTGGAGCAGGCAGGGGATCACGCGCTGGTTTTTGGCGGCCAACTTGTTGACTTCCACCAATAAAGATTCACTGTCAATGCTATGGATCATTGCCACATAGGGGGCGATGTATTTGATCTTGTTGGTCTGCAGGTGACCGATGAAGTGCCATTGGATATCCTGGGGCAGCACCTCGTGTTTGGACTTCATTTCTTGGGCCTTGTTCTCGCCAAACAGTCGCTGGCCCTCGTCATACAACATTTGGATATCCTCCACAGGTTTGGTTTTGGAGACGGCAATCAGTCGGGTGCTGTCGGGTAACTGGCTCTGAATCTGATGATATTTTTCTATGTTCATGATAATAATGATACCGTAACGATAAAACGTGCAAAGGTACACAAAATGTTGAAATGTGGATGCGGTGAAATGAATAAGGGTTCAGAGTCAACCACAAAGTCTGAAGAAAAACCACAAAGGCACAAAGGGCACAAAGAGGAATTAAGGAATTAAGGAACTAAGAGGTTAAGAAATAAAGGGGGCGACCGTTCAAAGCCATAGTTCAAGGTTTCAACTGATAACTCTTAACTATCAACTACCACATACCCTCCATATTTCTTACTCCCCCGGTACTCGATGAGCCCC
>JAFYEU010000008.1 GCA_017544105.1 Bacteroidales bacterium | reverse complement strand
GTGACGACCACCTTCTTCTTTCTTCAAAACATACACAGAAGCTTTGAATTTCTTGTGAGGATGGATGGAACCCGGTTTCGCGATAACCATACCACGACGGATCTCGTCCTTGTCAATACCACGGAGCAACAAACCTACGTTATCACCAGCTTCACCTTCGTCGAGGATCTTGCGGAACATCTCCACACCAGTAACAACAGATTTCAGTTTCTCAGCACCCATACCGATGATATCAACGGGGTCAGAGGTGTGGATCACACCAGTCTCGATACGACCGGTAGCCACGGTACCACGACCAGTGATGGAGAAGACGTCTTCAACAGGCATGAGGAAGTCTTTATCAACGTCGCGCGGAGGCAGCGGAATCCAAGTGTCAACTGCGTCCATGAGCTCCATGATCTTCTCAACCCACTTCGGCTCAAGATTCAAGCCACCGAGAGCGGAACCACGGATAACAGGGGTGTTGTCGCCATCGAATCCGTAGAAGGACAGAAGGTCACGAATTTCCATTTCAACGAGGTCTAACAACTCAGGGTCGTCAACCAAGTCAACTTTATTCATGAAGACAACCATTCTCGGTACACCAACCTGCTTTGCCAACAGGATGTGCTCACGAGTTTGCGGCATGGGACCGTCGGTAGCAGCCACAACGAGGATAGCGCCGTCCATCTGGGCAGCACCCGTTACCATGTTCTTCACATAGTCGGCGTGACCGGGACAGTCAACGTGTGCATAGTGACGAGTAGCGGTCTGATACTCAATGTGAGCGGTGTTGATGGTAATACCACGCTCTTTCTCTTCAGGAGCGTTATCGATGGAATCGAATGATCTCACTTCGGAAAGACCTTGGTTGGCCAAAACCGTCGTAATAGCGGCGGTCAAGGTCGTTTTACCGTGGTCAATGTGACCAATTGTACCCACATTTACGTGGGGTTTGGTGCGTTCAAATTTCTCTTTTGCCATTTTCTTATAAATTAATGATTAATATTTTTGCTTGTTTGTTTCAAGTGGAGCCGTTGATGAGAGTTGAACTCATGACCCCATCCTTACCAAGGATGTACTCTACCACTGAGCTACAACGGCTTTTTTCATTATGAAAAGAACAACCCATAGGGTGGGTTTCAAATGGTTGGCAAAAATACAATATTTTTTGAAATCCCGAACTTTTTTACGTAAAAAAAATTATTTACCTGACAACTTATTGATAGTCAGTATTAAACTATCTCTCCAGTAGGGGATATCGATGCCGAATTTTTCTTTAACCTTCCTCAAATTGAAGACAGAATAGGCAGGTCTGGCGGCTTTTGCCGGATATTCGCCCGTAAAAATGGGGTGAACGGTGCATGAGTTCCCCGAAATCTCCATGATGGCTTTCGAGAAGTCGTACCAACTTATAACCCCTTCATTGGCATAATTATAAATATGAATCCCCTCATGCTCTGCATCGGCAGCTACGCCCTGCATCACGGCCTGTGCAAGGTCGCCGGCGTATGTGGGACCGCCGATCTGGTCGCTCACCACCGAAACCTCATCGCGCTCGCGGCCCAATTGCAGCATCGTCTTCACGAAGTTGCGTCCGTATTCGGAGTAGAGCCAGGAGGTGCGGATGATGATGGCGCGGCAGCCCACTTCGGCAATAGCCTGTTCGCCGGCCAGCTTCGAAGCCCCGTAAACCGATTTCGGCGCTGGAGCATCGTCTTCTTTGTACGGATGGCAGGCCTCGCCGGAAAACACATAGTCGGTGGAGATGTGCACCAGCAGGCAATTGTGTGCCTTCGCCACTTCAGCCAAATTGCGCACGGCATCGCGATTCAGCTTGTAGGCCATGTCCACGTCGTCCTCGGCCTTGTCAACGGCCGTGTAAGCCGCCGCATTGATGATGACATCTATGGAATGTTCCGAAACGAAACGCTCGATCTGGGCCTTCTCGCAAATGTCCAAGGTATCTACATCTGTATAAAAATATTGATACATGTTCCACTCGGGTAGCTTTGCCTTGTCTTGCAGGCATCTTCCCAATTGGCCATTGGAACCGGTGATTAATATGTGGTTCATTAGTTAATAGATAATAG
>JAFYEU010000066.1 GCA_017544105.1 Bacteroidales bacterium | reverse complement strand
TACCTTTATTGAGGCCTTTGGCAATCTGCTCACCCAAGAGGGTCACAAGGTTGCTGTGTTGGCCATTGACCCCAGCAGTGAACGCACCAAAGGCAGCATTCTGGGTGATAAAACCCGTATGGAGAGTCTGTCGGTCAACCCTAAAGCCTTCATCCGTCCTTCTCCATCGGGTAGCACTCTAGGGGGCGTGGCGCGGAAAACCCGCGAATCCATCATCCTCTGTGAGGCGGCTGGCTATGATGTTATCATCGTGGAGACCGTTGGCGTGGGACAGTCCGAGACCGCTGTTAAGTCTATGGTGGACTTTTTCCTGCTCCTCATGTTGGCCGGTGCCGGTGATGAATTGCAGGGCATCAAAAGAGGCATCATGGAAATGGCTGATGCGTTGATCATCAACAAGGCCGATGGTGACAACAAACAGAAGGCCTTCCAGGCCCAATCCCAATACCGGGCGGCCTTGAAACTATTCCCTCAGACGGATAGCCAATGGACTGTGCCCGTGGAGGTCTGCTCTGCCTTGGAGAATTTCGCCATTGACAAGGTCTGGGAGATGATCCGGCAGTATGAAGATCATACGAAAGCCAATGGCTACTTTGAGAAAAACAGATCGGAGCAGTTGGTGAACATCTTCCATAATTGGATTCAGTTTACACTGCAGCATAATTTTTACAATCAGCCCCAGACAGAAGAGGAGATTGAACGCCTTTTGCCTATGATTCGCAATAAGGTGATTTCTCCGTATATGGCGGCCACCCGTTTGATTGAACAGGTGAGTCATATCAAGGCTGAAGAATGTCATCTGAAATAGCGCATCCAGATATGTTCCCGGCATGGTCTCGACTTTTTACGATGACCTTGCAGGATGTACTTAGCCAAGGCACTTGGGTGCCTGGTTGGGTCTGCGGTTCTGTGGTGGTATGCCATGTGTCTTTTTGACAGGTGCTTATTCTGCTGATGACATATAATGTGTACTGGTAGTCGGCTAACCCGGACTCCTGATCCACTACGTCCTCCCAACAAAATCTGATGGGGATGCCATCCACTCGAGTGTTGTTAGAATACACTTTCCATCCCATGATGCGGAGAGGAACAGGGGGTGGGGTGTAGTCTACTTTTACTAGGCATTCAGCTAATTCTGAAAAATGCAGCGTGCTGTCCAGCACCAAGGACTTTACCTTGCAGCGTGCCTCGCCAAGGTGCGCCTGCGTGCGTATGATGCAGGTGTCGGAAGGACCCACCGAGATTCCGGCGGCTTCCTCCCTTCCTGCATATACGCGCAAGTTGTCCAGGGTGATGGGCGTCTCGCATTCAAAGCCTATCGCGACCTCGGGATGGTCTGTCCCACAAGTGTCGGCCGCGAGATTCCATATCAGACTGTTGTGACGGAACAGTAGTATCCGGTTTCGCTCCTTGTCCCAAAGAACACGATACAGATAGCTTGTGTTGTCGGAATAATAGAGCGGACTTCCGCCGCCAATCAGAGAAGCGACTCCGCCGGAAATCTTATAGAGCGACGCGGAGTGATGCGACTTATCAAACCTGATTTCATATCCGTGTTTTGGATTCAGCGCGTTGTCACATTGCATGTGAAAGAAGAAAGAGCAACGGTCTCCAGTGTTCATGTTCAGGTGGAAATCGTAAAGATAATAGGGTGAAGTGCTGTCGTGGTGTTTTGCCCAGATTCTTCGCTTGTCTCCCTGTTGGGAGGTGCAAGTGAGTTTGTGGTTGACAATGTGCCATTGGCCATCATGTTGCCAAATGTTGGGGTCCAGAGCGCTGTCAAAGTTGTCGCAGAGGAAGCCGTGGTGAGGATTGCTCTGCCATCCGAAGGTGTCTTGTTCCATAACCTGCCACAGTCGGTAGAGAATTCCGGAGTCGTCCGTGTCTTCAAAGGCTAGGCTGAAATTGCCGGTTATCCAGGTTGAGTCATTGTGAAGAATGTGGGTGACGGGTGCGGAAGTGTCGGTTGTGTTAGGCGTTGATGATGCGGTGGGAAAACATTCCCATGTTGCCTGCCATCCGGATAGGTTGGTGGCGCAGTCGGACCGGAACTCCGCCAGTAGCGCATCCCCGGTGGTGACTACCCGTCCGGGAGAGGTGGTGTTCCATCGCCCCAATCGTGGGGCTTGAGTGTTGTCTCCATCGTAGAGCCAAAGGAAGTCGTAGTTGGGCTCGAGATCAAAATGAGTGAAGGTCAGTGCTATGCTGTCTGCACCTGCATGTCGGATCAGAAAGTATCGATGTTCTGTCGACTGGTAGCTGCTGCCGGGCCCTCCTGAATCAAAAAAACTGCCCGTAGTGGAGGTGTCGGTGACGATGGGCGTCTGACTATTCAATAGATGGAAATAACGATTCCAATTCCAAAAAGGACCGGGGTCGGTGTGTGTCTGGCTGGGATAGTGCTGATGCCCCCGGATCTGGGTGCAGGCAGTTGAGCCACCCAGACTGTGCACGCCATGGTTTAGGATGGTCCCATCATCCAAGGTGTCTCGATAAAAGGTTCGTCGGGTGTCGATGGAGGGACGCCGAAGGCAGATGTCACGGACTAGTTTGGCGGAAGCTTGGTACATGGTGTCCGTGAAGAAACTGGCAATATTCCCGTAAGCCTCGTGCTCCACCCCGATGGTGTAGCCGTTGGCAACACCCACATGCCAAGCCTTGTCCTGCTCTCGTACCATTTGGGCTATCTGGCCATCGGATGACCGGATGACATAATGCGCTGATGCATTGGCACTGCAGTTTTGGAACCATGCTAATGTGCCAGCGTAGGTTCCTTGTGTATAATGGATGGTCACTCCCGTGATGGCCACTCCATTTCTGCCGGAGGTGTAATTGCACGAGGCAGCGGGAAACCATGTGGCTCCGTTGTAATCCACATTCGCAAGAGTGCCTTTCCCAAAGTCTGGCAGTTGAATGCGGTCTTGGCGGAGTCGCTCCCAGTCTTCCCCAAAGAGTCTCTCGAAGTCTACTTTCCAATGATGATGCGTGAAAGCCACCATGGCAGAGTCAGAGAGAAAGCGGTAGGTCTCATAAAGGGAGCTGTTCATGGGGTAGTTTTGACTCCACGAATCCGGGTTTGAATCATAGGGTAGTTCAGAGAGTTCTATAAAGATGGTTTTATAGTCCTCTATGCGGTTACCATAGCAAGAATCTCTTTTTTGCAGCGTTGCAAAGGCTTCAGCATAGGCCAAGACGGCGATTCGGGGACTCCGTAAAATGTCTGTTGCAGGATAGGAGGATAGCTCCTCAACGCGAGATAGGCTCTCTCGGAAAAATCCTTTCCCATCTGCTGTCAGTCCCATGACGGTGTGATTCTGAGGGATGGTATGCCCGTCCCCGTCTTCATATTCGGGCTCCAAGAGCGAAAATCTCCGGTATTGGAAGGATATGGCTTCCAGCACTCCCCTCGGCAGGTCTGGATGACGCCGATAGGCTTCCTCAAAGAAGGGTTCTAGTTTCTGATAGTCCTCCCGTAAGGAGGCTTCAACCACGGTGTTTCCAGACTTCTTTTCTTGGGCTGTGATGTCTGTCAGGCTGCCTAGCGTGATGAATAGTGCCAGAAAGAGCAGTTTTGTCGAGATTGCGGGAGCGTTTTTCATAGTAGTTAGAGTTCATTGTTCTTAGGGGCAAAAATATAATGAAATATAGCGCTTGTCAATACTTGTTGAAAAATATTTTATTTTTAGTTAAGTATATATTAATCAATGTGTATATTTGACAAAATTAAGGATTGATTGTTAAACATATGGCATGGAAAAGGGCCGAAGGGTGTATGATTGTATGAATTTTGGAAATAATTCCGCAAGAAAGGGCGGGTTTAGTTGTTTTTTTATGTAAGTTTGCGCCATCAAAAATCATCCGTATGTTAGTAGTAGGTATAGCAGGAGGCTCTGGATCTGGAAAGACCTCCATCGTGAATAAAATCATAGAAAAGTTTCCGCAAGATTGCGTCAGTGTTCTTTCGCAAGACTCTTATTATAAGGATAATGGAAGTCTTACCCAGGAAGAAAAGGAAAATTTCAACTTTGACCATCCTTCAGCCATTGAGTTTTCGTTGTTAAACAACCATATTCAGGCTTTGAAGGCGGGCCATACGATACAGATGCCTACCTACTCATACGTTACTTGTGCGCGTGGGGAGGAGACTATCCCGGTAAAGCCGAGCAGCGTATTGATTGTGGAAGGTATTTTGATATTCACCAATCAGGCCCTATGTGAATTATTGGATTTGAAAGTTTTTGTGGATACGGATGCTGACGAGCGTCTGATTCGTATCATCCAGCGTGATGTGCAACAACGTGGACGTGGGTTGGATAAATCCATCCGGCATTACAAACATTTCGTAAAGCCAATGCACGAATTGTTCATTGAGCCTACCAAGCGTCATGCAGATATCATCATTCCGATTGGTGGTGAAAATGAGAAAGGTATTGACATCCTGACGACCAAGATTCAGCATGTCATTGAGAAAAGCATGCGCTAATCACGTTTTTTGTTCCTGCTTTTTGGCTGCAGGGAATAGTACATTATTGAGAATCAGACGATAACCCGCCGAATTGGGAAAGAGGTCCAAGTTGGTGGGCGGGTCGTTGATGAGGTGCTGATAGTCTTCGGGGTCATGTCCGGAGTAAAAGGTCCAAGTCCCTTGGCCGAATTCTCCATGGATATAGCGAGCTTCGTTAAAGATTTGGGTCTCGCCCATGATGGTGACGGTGGGCTTGATCAGATCTTTTCTGAAAGCGGTGGTTTGGCCCATGAAGCCTGGGATGACGTTCATGTGGTTTTGGCACAGCATGGTAGGGACGGGATCCCATTTGGCGGAGAATTCAAAGAGCGTGAAGAAATCGTTGGATTTATTGGTCAGATGGGTGGTGGGATCAACGTCGATATCGGATACTTCATATTCGTATGGGTTGGTGACAATCTGGAAGTCGGTGAAAGCAAAGCAGTTGTCATAGTCGAGTTTGCTTTGCGCCTGGGGATCCATAGGGTCACCATCGAACATGACGTCGCAGATATCCACCCCTTCGGCTGCGAGGGCGATGTCAAAGCTGTCGGGACCGGAGCACATGGCGAAAAGATAACCACCGCCCGCCACGAAATCGCGGATTCCCTTGGCCACGGCCAGCTTCATTTGGGAAACCTTGGCAAACCCCAGTTGGGCTGCCCGACTCTCATTTTCTTGTACATCCTCTATATACCATTGTGCGCTGCGGTAGTGTGCCCAAAATTTGCCATATTGCCCAGTGAAGTCTTCGTGGTGGAGGTGCAGCCAGTCGTATTTGGGCAACTCTCCGTGGATGACCTCTTCGTCATATATCACGGTGTAAGGGATTTCGGCATAGGTAAGCACTAATGTCACGGCATCATCCCATGGCAGTTTGTTTTTGGGAGAGTAAACAGCAATCTTGGGCTCTTTGGTCAGCCTGATCTCGTTCATGTTGTTCTCAACGGCGGCAATCTCGTTCAGAATCTGTTGGGCGGCCAGGTCGGCAATGACTTGGTAGGAGACGCCCCGCACCACACATTCGTTTTCCACATCGCTATTGTAGGAGCACATGAAACTGCCTCCCCGATAGTTCAGCAGCCAGCTCATATCAATCTGATGGGCCACAGCATAGTAGGCAATGCCGTATGCTTTTAGGTGATTGCTCTGCTCCATGTCCATGGGAATGAAGAGATAGGAAGCCCGTGCGCAAAAGAGGCTTTGTATCAAGATAATGACTAATATGAGATTTTTTTTGAAGTTCATCATTTTCATCTTCTGATCGATAATTTGTCAATTGATCCGTTTGAACTAAGTAAATACCAATTGCTCAATACTTTGGAGAAGGCTACGAGGCCGCCATGCCAAACAATTATACTGGGAGACCAAAGGGTGTTCAGGTCGTTGCTATAGATACTGTCATCTTTCAAATAGTATAATATGTTGTTCTGAAGTTGCAGATATTGAATGCCTTGGACGGGAATCCATTTCTGGAAAGAGGCGAAGCGATCGTAGATGGCAATGCCGGCAGCCGAATCCGACAGGAGCAGTTGCTCAAAGTTATGGTCGGCCACCATGAATTGGGGGTGAAACTCCATGTCGAATTGGCAGTTGACCACATCAATCTGGCTCATATCCAGGTCTATCAAGATGATTTGTTGGTTCGTCTCATTGTAGCAAGCCAGTCTGTTGATGCCAAACATAGCGGGCAGGACAGGTGTCTGTATCTGAAAGTCAATAAGATGGATAGGATTCCCGATGGGGGCTAGTTTATTGTTTAGCAGCACGATGGTGTTGGACTCTTCGTGGTACACCATGATTTTGGTTGGGATGGAGGCGTCCACTTTGGAGATAAAGCCCAAAGAGGGGTTGGTGTAATAATAGAGCAGGTTGCCATCAGCATCATACAGGTCAAGCCGGTTGTTTTTCCAGCCGTAGACATGCTCTTGAATATCTGTGGTGATATGGTCGTAGGGTTGGGATATAAAAGGTCGCCCTTGCGCCAAGGCGTTAAGGGCGACTATAAAGGAAAAGAATATGCAGAGGATACGATGCGGCATCGTGGGTTAGAACTTGAATCCGACGGTGGCGATGATGCGGTGGTAGGTGCTGCTTACTCGAGCAGGATCTACATAGTAAGCGTTGTAGAGCCAGGTGTCGTCTTTGGACAGGCCTAAAACGTATGCCATATCGAAGAATACTCTCTTGGCGCGGATGCCAAAGCCGGCGGAGGCGTAATGGGCGCTGCCAATCCTCTTGTCATCCACTAGTTTGTACGGAGACATCTTGAAGTTGTAGCCTGCGCGTACGTAGAGCATCTGAGACAGGGCTACCTCGCCGCCGATGCGGAAGGAGTGTCCCAAACCATATTTGGTGACGATGTTGTCATTTTCCGTGTTGAAGCTGTAGTCGTCGGCGGAGAGCTTCGCCAGGGAGTAGTCGGTCAACTCATACTCAGCGGACACGAAGGCGCGCTTGTTGAGGATGAAGGCCACGCTGACGTTCGCTTTCAGAGGGGTGGTCAAGGCAAAGTGGTAAAGATTGCTATAGTCGGAGAACTCATTGCCGTTGTTGACCCAATTAGAGGAGAAGGAGCGATAGAAGGAGTCTTTGATCTTCCAGAAGAAGGAGGGGGTTTGGAAGCCAAGACCGATGCGGAAGAAGCTGACAGGTTGATAGATCAAGCCTAACTTGAAGTTGATGCCTGAGCCAGTATTGCGTTGTTTGGTGGTCACGGTGTAGTCGGTGATGCCAGCCAGAGCCTCGCCGCTAGCAGCAGATTCGTTGAGGATGGTGTGTTGGGTGATGTCCAGGATGGGGAATCCGAGGCCAGCACCGATGAAGAGTTGGTCGTTGTAGTTACCGCCAAAGTTGATGGTGATTTCATCCAGAGCGCCAGAGGTTTTGATGGTGGCATTCTGGTTGAGATCTTGAGCGTGGAAGGGACTCCAGAATTGGCTGTTGTTGCCAGGTATGGTGTCGATTACCCAAGTGTCGTAGGCCAGCTGTGCGTCCAGGCCCAAGGATGCGGAGCTGTTGGCCGCATCCAAGAGAGGGTCAGAGAATGAGGAGTTGGAGATGCCCTCAACGCCATAGGAGTTGTTGTAGTCTTTAAGACGGTTGTATCCGAAGCCGAAGTGCCAGTAGCGCCAATTGGAGTTCTCGCGGTTGATGCTGGTGCTGAGTACCATGCCCACTTGCGGAACGGCATATCTCATCTTCTTGCTGCTGCGCATATTGCCATAGTAGGTTGCGTCATTTTGCAGGATAGAGAGTGACATCGGCGTGAAGGAGACTTCCGATTTCTTGTACAGTCCGATTGCGGCGGGGTTGCTTATGAGGGCCGAGAAATCGCCACCCACTGCTCCGAAAGCTCTGCCGGCACCCATATAACGGGCGGTCCCGACGGGATCATTCTGAGAAAAAAGGTATGCTTCGTAGTCGTTTTGGCCCAGCATGGTGCTGAATAGGCCTATACAGATGGCAAAAACAAGGATTCTTTTCATTTCTTTATGTTCTTTATTATAAATCTGTTTTGATTATGAGGTTGCATTATCTGTGACCTCCGCTGCTGCGAGAGGAGCTGCTGCTACTGTGAGAAGATCCGCTGCTGTGGGAGGAAGAACCGCTATAACTGCTGCGAGATGAGGGTGATCCGCTGTAGCTACTTCTTGAAGAGGATGATCCGCTGTAGCTACTTCTGGAAGAGGAGCTTCCGCTGTTGTAGCTGCTGCTTCTGGACGAAGAGCTGCTGGGCGAATAACTGCTTCTGGAGGAAGAACTGCCACTGTTGTAGCTGTTGCTTCTGGAAGAGGAACTGCTCGGAGTATAGCCACTTCTGGAGCTGGAGGAAGAACTGCCGCTCTGGTAATTGCTGCTTCTGGAAGAGGAACTGCTGGGTGCATAACCGCTTCTGGAACTGGAAGAACCATTGTTGTAGCTGGAAGAGGGTCTGGAGGTCGTCGTTCTGGAACTGCCATCGGAAGAACGGATGATGGTCGTGGTGGCAGGTCTGGGAGAAGCACTGCTAGAGGCCGGACGGGTAGTGGAAGGAGTGGCCGGGGTTGTCGTTCTGGACGGGGTTGCCGGAGTCGTTGTGGTAGCTCTGGAGGGAGTGGTGGTTGTCGTGTTGGTCCTGGCCGGAGTGGTGGTCGTTGTAGTAGTAGTACTCGTTCTAGCCGGAGTGGTGGTCGTCGTATTGGTTCTGGAAGTGGCTGTAGGAGTGGTTGTTGTGTTGGTTCTGGCCGGAGAGGTGGCTGTGGAAGAAGTGACGTTCGTTCTGGTAGCGGTTGTGCTGTGCGAGTTGGTAGTGGGAGTGGCGGTACGAGTGGCGGTCGTCGTGGAGCCAGAGGCGCTGTGCGTTGCCGCCATCGTCTGATAAGTCTGGTTGAAGGAGGCCGGAGAGCTGACCGTAGAGTAGCGGTTGTTGTTGTCGTTGTTGGTGTAGGTGGATCCGAAGACGTTGTGCTCCAGATCTCTTTCTCTGTGACGGCCGTTGCCTACGGAAAGTCCGATAGACTCGCGATGACCATAGTGGAAGGTGTTGTTCTGATCGTGGTTGTTGTGATAGAAGTTGCTGGCCCAGTGACTGCCCGGATGGTTCCAGTAGTCAAAATGACCAAAGTGCCCGTGGTGATGATGGTGCCAAGGATGGAAGTGATGATAGTGGAACGGATCGTAGTAACCCCAGCCCCAGCCATAGTTGAAGCCCCAGTAGTCATAACCATAATAGTAGGGACGAACGTAGCAGCTCGGCCACCACCAGTTATAACCCAAGTAGATGCTGTAACCCCAGCTGTAGGGGTTGTAGTCATACCAGTAGGTGTTGGTGTACCAAGGATCATAGTAGCTCCAGCCGTAGTTGATGCCGGTATGGAATCTGCGGAGTCTGGAGGTGTAATAATAATCGTAATAGTCATCATCGTTGTAGGACGACAATGTATAAGTTGGGCTTTCAACCATGTAGTTTTTCACTACAGGCTCTGACATTCCAGCGTAAAAACTCTGGGTCCGCAGCAGGTTACCCTCCTCATCATATTCGTACACGATGGAGTCGGGCTGCAGCTCCGTGGTTTTCGCATTGCTCTCAGACAAGCCTTTGGATGCGACCGCAGACTTGTATTGGGCGTCACTCGAGGATGAATAAACGTCATCGTAGAAGGCATAATTCTCTGTCATGCAGGCAGAAAGAAGGAATGCCAAAGATACTGATGCGATAAGAAATAGTTTTTTCATAAAGTCCTCCGTATGTTTTGAAATTTAGTATTTTTGCAACAAAGTTTATAGACGGCAAAGATACTAAAAAGTTAATTCTTTGCCGGAAAAAAATCTAAGCCTAATAATTAAAAATCCTTAATAGATAAACACTGAATAATATGGCAAAAAATTCAACTACTCGTGAAGAGAATTATTCCCAATGGTACAATGATATTGTGAAAAATGCAGACTTGGCGGAGAATTCGTCCGTTCGTGGATGTATGGTCATAAAACCCTATGGATATGCGATTTGGGAAAAGGTTCACGACACTCTTGACAAGATGTTTAAGGACACGGGTCATGTAAATGCCTATTTCCCGTTGTTCATCCCGAAGTCTTTTTTCAGCCGTGAGGCCAGC
>JAFYEU010000065.1 GCA_017544105.1 Bacteroidales bacterium | reverse complement strand
CTGTGGCCGTTGAGAACAAAGTTGGGCTGGGCCATGATGAGATATTCACCAGTCCAGTCAGAAGTGTCTGAGTTGACTAACTGGTAGTATAAGCTCCCCGAACACTTCTTGTAAACTGCATACAGAGTGTCACTATTTGTGAGGGGGTGACAGGTGTCGCCTTCTTGATACAGAGGGTTGGGTTCTATGGAAGTATCAGAGTCTACGGGATGGGTAGTCCAACCGGCAAAAGAATATCCTTCTGTGCAAGAACGAGCTGGTGGCAATGTCACTCCCGCTCCCGCCTCGGTTTCCGTCTTGACGGTGTCACTGCACGATCCCGTCCCCGGCTCGAAATAAACCGTGGCCGGAACACCATTGCCCAAAACAAACACCATGGTGTCCTCCTGCTCACACCCCGAGGGATAACTCGCATACTCATGCGCTGCCACCAACTCCTTCCGATACAACTGGATGGCCTTCTGCCCAGCGTAAGTGCTGGATTTGTAATAACGGAAACGATTGCCGTTATTGCTGTTGTCGTTATACCGTAAATACGCTCCACCACTACAGATGATGTCTATGTCCCCATTAGAGAAGCTGATGTTGTTCTCGTAAACAATACTATTGGAGGCTTTCAATCCATTGTTGTCACTTGTTTGCCCAATGTAATACCCGCTGGCCGACAGGATATGATAGGTGCCGTTGTTGTTAGGATTGATAGTGAATGAGGAAGCATGGGAAGTGGTGTCGTAAGCAATTGTGTTGTTCTGGATGCTGACATGCCGGTAGTTGCCTTCTGCATCCAACGCACCCAACGAGCCGTCAAAGATCTTGCTGCCCTCCTCGTAAACAATCAAGTACTCGCCACTCCAGTCGTCTGATGCCTCCGTGACCTTCCGATATTTGTACCCTCCGTCTGGGGCGCCACTCCCGTAAACCGCATAGAGCGTGACGCTCGTCTGGCTGTGATAGAGCTCGCCGGCAGGGTGGAGCGGCACGGGCGTCGTGGCGACGGGCCCAAAGACCGGCTCGGTGCTCCAGCCGGCAAAAAACAGACTGTCGGCACAGGGCACCGCCGCAGGCAAAACGACCCCCTCCTGACAGCCTATCGCAAGCGCAGCGGTGGCACAAGTTCCACCGCAGGGATCTAACGTGACAGTCAGACTGGGCTGCACCACGACCTCGAAGGTGTCCACACAGACCTCCTGCCCGTCGGCGGTGACCGTCACGTAATAGGTGGTGCTGGTGGCCGGCGCGACCGTGATGCTCTCCGTCGTCTCTCCCGTGCTCCACAAGTATTGTTGAGGCAAGAGACTGACAATGGCTACAGAGTCAAGGAAAAATCGCTGGTGGGGACCAATATTGCCGATGGTGATGGTGCTGTTGCTCGTGGCACCCGTGAGAGAAACGTAACTGTATTCAATGTAGTCGCCATCCCATTCGCCCATGGGGACAGATTGCTGCATCACCGTGTCTTGGTCTATGGCCAAGAAAAACCAAGGATTCTCCCATTCCGTGCCGTCACTCTTGATGTATTTCCATCCCCGTATCCACATTTTCACCAGGTATGGTTGCGATAAATTCATGGGAATGGAGGTGATGTGTCCGCCACTGTTGCCGTTGGCATTGCCGAAACGAAGATGCCCGCCGGCATGAAAGACCGCATGCGTGTCGCAAATTGGAAAGTTGGGGATTTCGTCCAGTTGAAGCTTGATCATGGAACTGTCTCTGCTTGCGTCTGAGCCGATGGTGACAGAAGAAAAACCCTCGCTGAAGAGCAGTGGTCCTTCGGCATGACAATCTGCCGTCAACCCCAAGCTCTCGCCTCCACAAATGGTGTACTGATGCGGGTAGCCCACAGCGCCCGAATGAGGCGACTGTCCAACTGCCGTCCAAAAGCATAGCCATAACACCGCCAATATGACGATGCGTATTCCTATGTGATGACGCTCTTTTTTAGTGCAAGACATTAAAATACACACACTTGTACCAATACTACATCTTGGTCCCTATAGCTGGGTTATAAAATTGCAAAAATACTAATTTTATGAACATATAAAAGTTAAAAACTATATTTTATTCAATAATATAAAAGCGTGTCGGTTGCTGGTGTTCATCGCCATGTGAAAGGCGATGTTGCTAGCTTGGCTATCAAGTTTATAATGAAAAAAATAATTTTGTTTTTCTCATAATTTCATTATTTTTGCACTCTTGAATAATTTTACACTTAATTGTAATATTTTAAGCGATTAATCGTCTTGAAGAGTGTTGGGGAAGAAGAACTATTTATGAGATAAACATCTACAATCAACATATATGTCACTAGCTAGAAAAATCTTTGCCGTTTTGGTCCTTTGCTTCGCTTTCGCGTGGTCTGCGTCGGCGCAAAACCCCAACCTTACCGTCACCTCTCTGGTCGGTACCCATATCGATACAATCCTGAAATACCATCTCATGGGTGAGGGCGTGGAGATATCTTACGGCCGCTTCAACAACCAGCAGGGTGTCGTGCAATCCAACCAGATCGGCACCTTTAACCGCAACAATTTCAGTACCTTCCCTTTTGAGACGGGTCTCGTGATGACCACCGG
The DNA here is from genome assembly GCA_017544105.1 of Bacteroidales bacterium. Lineage (GTDB taxonomy): Bacteria > Bacteroidota > Bacteroidia > Bacteroidales > WCHB1-69 > F23-D06. Next base: position 6,583 of record JAFYEU010000065.1, on the reverse strand, counting down.
TGCTGTCACCCTCGCGGCGGGTCCAAATAACAATACGGGTGCGTCCAGCTCAACCGGAGTGATTAGCTACACCGACCAGCAACTGTCCACTTCAGGCCTCCCGACCAGCAGCCTGAACAACTGTGCTGCCCTCGACTTTAACTTTCTGGCCTATGCTGACACGTTCTGTTTCAACTACGTCTTCGGCTCCGAAGAGTACCCCGACTGGGTCTGCTCCTCCTATAACGATATCTTCGCCTTCTTCCTGACGGGACCTGATCCTGTCACCGGCATAGTTACCACCAAAAACGTGGCTATTATCCCGGGCTCTGTCACCGCAGCCAATCCCAACGGCATCCCCGTGACAATCAACTCCGTGAATGCAGGTGCGGGCTCCAGTGGCTCCGCCTCCACTTCGGGTTGCTATAATGGTACCTATTCTTCGTTCTATATCAATAACCCGCCAAACGCCAACGGCATCCAATATAACGGCTATACGACCAAACTTGCCGCTGAGGGAAATATCTTGGCATGTGAGAACTATTCCATGCACCTGGTCGTCTGCAACTCCGGCGATAACAGCTACGACTCCGGCGTCTTTCTCGAAGAACAGAGCTTCCACACGACCGTGGAGACCAAACTCCTGATGCGCGATGTCTATTGCCTGGGCGAGGATATCAACTTCACCTTCACCGTCGATACGGTCGACTCCGTCTATATCCTTACCCCGCACGGCGACACGCTCTGGTCTCCCTATATCCTGCCAACAGCAGCCGTGGCCGACAGCGGCTGGTATGTGCTCAACGCCCATAGCGCTCTGCCCTGTATCGACTTTTGGGCGAAGGATAGTATCTATATACAGGTCCTCAACCTCTTCAAGCCCGACCTTGGTGTGGACCGCTATCTCTGCACTGGCGAGATCATCAACCTGAACGCCAACTACTCGACGGGTGAAGATGTCAACTATATCTGGAGTACTGGCGACACCACTGAATCCATCATGATTGTGGCGTCAGGCGATTATGACCTGATTGTGGAGGTGTATAACCCCGCCACGGGAACCTATTGCCGCAGTTCCGACACGGTGTCCGTCATCTACTACCCGCAGGCTATCGCCAACTTCGAGTCCACCGCCACCTCCGGCTGCGCCCCGCTGACCATCGGCTTCACCGGTCACTGCACCCCGGAAGATGTGCTGGAGACCCGCTGGAGCATCTTCGACCAGAACTTCAATGAGCTCTACTACTCCCACGAGAAAGACCCAGTCTTCGAGATCACCCAGGCGGGCACCTTCTCCGTGAAGCTGATCATCACCACCTATGAGGGCTGTGTTGACTCCGTCATCTTCTGGAACTATATCACCACCTCCCCACAACCGATCGTGGACTTTGCCTCCGATCCGGAGATCTCCCTCTGGACTGAATCCCACGGCGAGATCACATTCACCTCCTATGTCGCTGGCAACGAGGATCCTAACAGCCGTCTCGTCTGGAACTTCGGTGATGGCGAGGAGCTGGAGGCTGAGCTGAACCCGACTCACACCTACGCCACCTGGGGCGACTATATCGTGACCCTCTCCGTCACCACCGACGCCGGCTGCATGGACACCATCAGCCACTACGTCATCATCGAGGATGAACTCATCTTCCCCAATGTCATCACCCCGAATGGCGATGGCTTCAATGATGTGTGGGCAATCGGCAACCTGAGTACCCGCATCAACCCCGAGGATCCAGACCAGTACCGGACCAATGAGCTCCGCATCTACGACCGCTGGGGCAAGCAGGTGTATCACGCCAAGAATTACGACACCTACGCCCGTAACGGTGAGATATTCCTGGGCGAGAAGATCTTCACCGGCGAGAACCTCTCCGACGGCGTCTATTATTACTCCTTCTACTACAAAGGAAAAGCCAAAGTGGTGAAGTATAACGGCTCCCTGACGATTGTCCGGTAGGCGTTGACCTTACTGTGGAAAAATATCGAGCGATGATGTCCGCGATGATTCGGATGTCATCGCTTTTTGCGTAAGATTCTTTCTTCTCCCCGGAAACACAGGATGGCCATCAGGATGGCGGCGATGCTGACCGCCTGCAGACGGTAGGTGAACCAATAGTGCAGATAGCTGTGGTTGGAGGCCGCCATGTACCAAAGGTAGGGCAGCAAGGCCATCAAGAGCGTCAATGTCAGCTGAAGCCTGTTGGGAGCGCGAAAACGGACCAAGGCAAGCAGGAGGAAGAGGGCTATGACGGCGATGCACCACGGGGCTGGCAGCAACTGGACATTCTGCATCACGGCGTCCCAACGGGAAAAGTCCCCCGTGCTGACCCGCAATGTGACGGCGTCGGTGGCATTTTGCCATACGTCAGCGCCTAACACCCAACTGCCGAGGAGCCATTTGGTGACGAAGGTGAGCCCATAGCCTAGCACCCAGCAGATGCCCCACTGCACGAACTGCCAAGGGGTCTTCCGCCATGAGAGAGAGGATGGCTCCTGGATGGAAAGCCATACCAGCACCGGCCATCCAAACGTGATCAGCGGGATGGTCAGCAGGTCAAAATAGCAGGTTGCACACGCTGTGATGAAGAGCAGACGGGCGATGTTGCGCTGCTCACCCAAGATCAGGATGGATGCCGTGAGCGCGATGGCCAGCGCCGGGAAGAACTGCAACGACTGCGGCATGAGGAAGCTATAGACCAGAAGCCCGCTGATGGGGAGGACCAGCGTCTTGCAAAGCCCGCCCCGGGGATAATAGAAGACTATAAAACACACCCATAACAGCGTGGTGACGATCACCATAAGCCACAGCATCACGGGGTAGGGGATGAGGGCCAGCATATAACGATAGAGACTGGTGCTGCCATGCCAGTAGCGGGTGTATGTGCGCTCTGTCAGCGTGGTGTCCCCATGGGTGGTCTTGTACAAGGCCTCCACCTGGTCGAATGCTGGCTCCGTCTCATGACGCGGCATCCGCATGGCCGACCGGATGGGCTGTCTCCGGTCGAGATGGTAGGCTTGGTTCAGGATGAGGGCATCCGTGAAGTTGTCCATCCGGCTCGCCTCCTGGCCGGGGAAGATGTATGGGTAATTGCCCTTCTTGTGCAGTATGTTGGAAGCCTGCTTCACATGGTCCTGGAGATTCCGCTCGGGCAGACAGCAGGACAACACACTGAAGAGAAAGAAGATTCCCATCAACAGGAGGAAAAGGCCGATGTCTTGTAGGAACCGTCTGCTATTCATGCTCGAAATTGATGACACTTAGCTCGTAGCGCTTGCGGTCCTGTTTGATGATGACGTCCAGACAGACGCCCGTGAAGAAGGACATGAGTCCGGCAATGGCAATGAAGACGGCACAGATCAAGGTGGGGAAGCGCGGCACCAACCCTATGTGCAAGAATTCGATGAGGATGGGGATGAAGAGTCCTAACGCCACCAACACCAACAACGCCCCGAGGATGCCGAAGAAGGGTAGGGGCCGGTACTCTTTGAAAAGCGAGAAGATGGTGCTCAGGATCTTGGCGCCGTCTTTGTAAGTGCGCAACTTGGACTCTCCCTGGCGTCGGTCCGTGTAGGTCGTCGGGATCTCCTGGATGACAAATCGTTTGTCTAAGGCGTGGATGGTCATCTCAGTCTCGATCTCAAAGTGGGGACTCATCACGGGAAACAGCTTGACAAAGCGGCGGCTGAAGGCTCGGTAGCCCGTCATGATGTCGTGGATGTCGGTGTGCCAAAACCGGTTGATGAGCCATCTGACCAGTCGGTTGCCCAGGTTGTGGAACGGTCTTGTGTTCTCCTGAAAGTAGGTGGTGGAGAGTCGGTCGGCGATGACCATGTCGGTCTGGCCGTGCAAGACGAGTTCCACCATGCGGGGCGCGTCACCGGCGTGGTAGGTCCCGTCACCGTCCACCATCAGGTAACAGTCGGCGTGGATCTCGCGGAACATGCGCCGCACCACGTTGCCCTTGCCTTGCAGAGGCTCGTGACGCACCACAGCACCCGCCTCCCGCGCCACTGCTGCCGTGCGGTCGGAGGAGTTGTTGTCATATACAAAGACGACAGCCTCCGGCAACACTGCTCGGAAGTCGCGGATTACCTGCGCGATGGAGCCCTCCTCGTTGTAACAGGGGATGAGGACTGCCACTCGTGTTGCTGGCAGCGCTTGCTCTTGGCCACTATTCGATGTCATCAGTAGGAATGTTTAAAGTGCTGCAAAAATACGTTTTTTTTTAATTATATGTCAGATGGCACTGACGGCATGGGCGCCTTCCTGTTTTTCAAAAAAAATGCTATCTTCGCCGCTTTGAATGATCGTTAAAATAGATGTCATGAAGAATCATCGTATGACCTTGTTGATTTGCTTGGCGGCACTGACCACCGGTGTGACGGCCAATGCCCAGAATGCCCATAACGGCAATGCCGTATTGCAGAACATCGCAACGCGTACCTCCGTGCGCAGCTACCTCGACAAGCCTGTGGAAGCGGCGCAAATCGAGCAGCTGCTCCGTGCGGGCATGGCGGCACCCTCGGCCGTGAACCGCCAGCCGTGGCATTTCGTGGTGGTCACGGATCGCGAACAGTTCAACGCACTCGCCAAGGCTAACCCCTATGCGGGCATGGCCGCCCAGGCGCCCCTCGCCATCGTGGTGTGCGGCGACATGAAAAAAGCCCTCGAGGGCAATGCCCGCGAGTTCTGGGTGCAGGACTGCTCCGCAGCCACCGAGAACATCCTTCTGGCCGCTAACGCCATGGGCCTTGGCGCCGTCTGGACCGGCACCTATCCCTCCGAAGAACGCTGCAAGGCCGTCTCCTAGATCCTGAAACTGCCCGAATACATCGTCCCGCTGAACACGATCGTCATCGGCTACCCCGACAAGGAGAATGCCCCCAAAGACAAGTGGAACCCCGATAATGTCTCCTATAACACTTACCGCGGCAAACAGGACGATGCGATGAACAGACCGATACTAGAGTCTGACTTTGTGGAGTTTGACTGCACCCAATCGCCCAACCTGAACCCGTTCACCTGGTTCAAAGGGAATGGCCTGCTGCTGGCCTCTGGCGACAAAGAAAACCATAACGCGATGACCATCGGCTGGGGCGCCATGGGCAACGTCTGGAGCCACAACATCAATACAATCACAGTGTATGTTGCGCCCGCTCGCTATACCTACGAGTTCATGGAGAAATACCCCTACTTTACGGTGATGGTCTTCGACGAGGACCGCAAGGAGGTGCTGGAGTACATGGGCACGCACAGCGGCCGCGATGGCAATAAGGAGGAGGCCCTGGGTCTCCATGTGGCTTATACCGAGCATGGCGCACCCTACTATCTGGAGGCCCGCGAGGTGTATGAGTGCGAGGTCATCTACCGCGACCAGTTCGACAAGACAGGTTTTGGCGACATCCCGCGCAAACGGTACGAGAACTTCCCCGCCGGCATCCACCATCAATATATCGGCAAGATCCTGAGCGCGAAGAGACGGTAACACTTCCTCCTGCAGAAGATGGATTGCCATACTTGCAAATCCTTGTGATATACAGATATAATCAAACAACCCGACTGCATCCTTTCGATTTTTTATAACACAATCTTATAACCCAAAAATAATCTTGATATGAAAAAAATAGCTGTTATCATTTTCAGTCTGCTCCTCATGCAAGGCGTGAGTGCGCAGAAGTTCGTCGTCCCCGAAATCCCTGGCGACATTGAGAAATCCGAGTATGCCAACTATACGCAGGACGCCATGAACTGCATCGATTGGCTGAAAACCCACTCCCCGAGTGACCCGCAACGGGAGGAAGTGTCCACCTACGCGCTGTGGTGGCTCACCGGCACGCCCGATGTGCACATGGTGCTTACCTCCGATGTGCTGAAGTTCGAAGATGGGAATCTCCTCATGCTGCTCTTGGGCGGCTGGGGCCAGTATGCCGTCCAAAACAAGGACGACAACCAGCTGAAGGGCTGCCTGGCCGGAATCAACACCGCCTTGGACTACTATGTGAAATACAGGAAAGAGCTGCCCAAGGACAAGGGCGCGGAGACATTCCTCAAACTGCGCGATAAAGGAAAACTGAAGGCCTATCTGGCCAAGTCAATGCCAGAGTAAGAGCTCTTCTGAAGAAGACGCAGGGTCTTCCTTGTGGATGCAAGTGGCATCTGGAAAATAAAACAAGAAAACGATGAGCGACAACAGCAAAATCATGGAGCTGGCCTACGAGGCCGGGGCAATCCTGCTGGAGAACGGGGCGGAGATCTCGCGCGTGGACGAGACCATGCGGCGCATCGCCGGCCATTACGGTGTGGACGACGAGAGCTTCTTCGTGCTCAGCAACGGCATCATGGCCACGGCAAAAGGGTTCGCCCGCAGCAGATTCATCCCCATCAAGGGTACGAGCCTCGACAAGGTGGTGGCGGTGAACCAGCTCTCCCGTGAAGTCTCCGAGGGCAAGTGCGACCTTGAGCAGTTGGAGGTGAGGTTGAAGTCCATCCGCGCCATGCGCCCGAAGCCCGCGTGGGAGCAGATCTTAGCCTCCGCATTCGGCAGCGCGGCTTTCTGCATCATCTTCGGCGGCGGCTTTGCCGACAGCATAGCGGCGTTCGTGG
>JAFYEU010000003.1 GCA_017544105.1 Bacteroidales bacterium | reverse complement strand
GGGCGCTGTCCCTCCCCAGACTGCACTGCGTTTAGTCTGGGGTTAATAAGATAGTGTCTCTCCGAGACACACTCCCATGTGGTTCGGACAACCTCCATATGCTCAGCATTTCGTAAACGTTCGGTAGGGAGACATGTGTTACAGAAGCAAAAGAGAGCTTTTGGGCGACAGTCTCGGAGAGACTGAATCTTTATTAACCCCGCACAAGCCTTCTAACCCGTAAACTGTAAACCACAAACCTCTCACTATCGCCTACCCACCTTCTTAATTTCTTAGTTTCTTAATTTCTTAGTTTCTTAACTCCTAACTGTTCACTCCTAACGCCGTTTCTTCTTCCTCTTCGTCTCCCACTTCTTCACGGCCTTCTTGTAGCGTTCGCGGCAGCCCTTGATGTACTCGTCGGTGAACTTGGGGTTGCCGTACTTGGCCATGCGGCCTTGGATGATGGAGGCCTGGTTGGAGACGTAGCCGGAGGGACGGGCCGGATTTCGCTTCATGGGAGCAGGATAGCAGGCGGTGATGAGGGCGGCCTGACGGGCGCTCAGATGCTTGGCGCTGCAGTGGAAATAGTGCTGTGCCGCGGCCTCGGCCCCGTAGATGCCAGGGCCCATCTCGATGACGTTGAGATAGACCTCCATGATGCGCTCCTTACCCCAGAAGGTCTCGATCATAAAGGTGAAATAGACCTCGAAGCCCTTGCGCACCCACGAGCTCTTGGGCCAGAGGAAGACGTTCTTGGCGGTCTGCTGGGAGATGGTGCTGGCCCCGCGCTTACGACCATGCTTGCGCTCTTTAACTGCCTGGTCGATGGCGATGATGTCGAAGCCGCGATGACCAAGGAAGTAGTTGTCCTCCGACGCAATGGCCGCCTTGTACATGTAGGGGGAGATCTCCTCGATGGGCTTCCACTTCTTCTCGATAGACTGGCCATCGAAGACCGCCCGACGGAGCATCAGCAGGGTCACCGGCGGGTTGATCCAGCGGTAGGCGATCGGCAGCAGGATGCTGAGGAGGAATAATGCTAATACTATCTTACCGACGATCCTCCAAAAAGAGGATTTCTTCTTGGTTTTGGTGCCTTTGCTTTTCTTTGTAGCCATAGCAGATTAGTCGAGATGCAGGTTGTGGCCCATCTTATCCTGTTTGGTCTTGAGATAGCGGGCATTTTCCTTATTCGGGGCGATGATGATGGGGATCGTCTCGGTGATGTTGATGCCGTGGGCGTCGAGGCCGACGCGTTTGGCGGGGTTGTTGGTGATGAGGCGCACGTTGGTGGCTTTGAGGTCGCGCAGGATCTGGGCGCCGATGCCGTAGTCGCGCTCATCGGCCTTGAAGCCGAGTTCGAGGTTAGCCTCCACGGTGTCGCGGCCCAGCTCTTGCAGATGGTAAGCGCGCAGCTTGTTGATGAGGCCGATGCCTCTACCCTCCTGGCTCATGTAGAGGATGAGTCCTTTGCCCTCCTTGTCCACCATCTGCATGGCGTTATGCAGCTGGTCGCCGCAGTCGCACTTGCAGGAGCCGAAGATGTCGCCCGTGGCGCATGAGGAGTGCACGCGGACCATCACCGGCTCGCCGGCTTCCCACTCGCCCTTCTTGAGGGCCAGATGGGTGGCGCCGTTGTTCAGCTGCGTATAGGCGATGAGGCGGAAGGTGCCCCAGCGGGTAGGCAGGTTGACGTCCTCTTCCTTGCGGATGAGGGTCTCGCGTTGCAGACGGTAAGCGATGAGCTTCTCGATGCTGGTCACCTTGATATCGTGTTTCTCGGCGATCTCCAGCAGCTGCGGCAGGCGAGCCATGGTGCCATCGGGGTTGATGACCTCGATCAGCGAGCCCACGGGCTGCAGGCCTGCGAGACGGCACATGTCGACGGTCGCCTCCGTATGGCCGGCGCGCACCAGCACGCCCCCGTCACGGGCACGCAAGGGGTTCACATGGCCAGGGCGCCCGAAGTTGCCCGGCTTCATCGTCGGATCGGCCAACGCCCGGATGGTGGAGGCACGGTCCGACATGGAAACACCCGTCGTGCATCCATAGCCCAACAGGTCCACCGTCACGGTGAACGGCGTGCCATGCATGGAGGTGTTGTCGTTGACCTGCATGGGCAGATCCAGCTGTTCACAACGCTCTTTGGTCAGGGGCACACAGAGGACCCCGCGTCCGTATTGCAGCATGAAGTTCACCTTCTCAGGCGTGATCTTCTCCGCCGCTATGATAAAATCTCCTTCATTCTCGCGGTCTTCATCATCCACCATGATGATGAACTTGCCCGCTTTCAAATCTTCTAAAGTCTCTTCAATAGAGCTCAGGTTTCTCATTAGTTTTGGTAGTTGGTTATTAAATACTTGGCTATTGGCTAATGGCTAACAGCTATCTTAATTCAGTTTCGTGATCTTGAAGCCTTGGAAAGCCCAGGCGGTGCCATCCGGGGTTCCGTTCTTGTGATAGCGCAGGGCGAACCGGAACGTAGAAGACTGGATCGCACTCAAATCCAAGGTGTTACTCCATCCGAAGGAGGTGGGGAAGACATTCAGATTGGGGTTGAAGGGATGCCAGTCGCCATGCGTGGCAGGGTCCTCGCCATCGGTGTAGGAGGTGGAGTAATAGACTTGATAGTAGTTGGCCAGGCTGCCGCCCACATTATTCTGATGCTTGATCTCCAGGACCACATTCTCCAGAGAGTTCAGACCTGCGAGGTTGATCACCGGGGAGATGAGCCAGTCGTCGCACTCAACGCTGGAGGCATTGTGGAAGATGATGTCAGTGCTTTGGAAGCTGCGGTATTGCCAAGCGTCGGTGGCCGGATAGCGGCTCCACGTGCCATTGGTCAGGCTGTTGGCATTCACATAGTTCTCCACGAGCACCTCATCCTGCAATACTTCCTGCACATCCTCCTTGGTACGCAGCGTGAGCTGATACTCAGAGTTATAAACGGAGAGAATACCGTACAGGCAGTATTCTTTGTTGGCATCGATAATGATGTTGCGGAAATAGGCGTAGCTGGAGGTACGCACGATGACGGGGGTACCGTTGATATACACGGTACGGTCGCAGGTGAAGTCGTTGGATGCCAACGGCTGTCCATGATGCTGGGAGTCGAACTTGCAGCCATTGATCTTGACGAGGCAGTTGACATGCTCCGGGGTCAGCTCGTTGGAGCCGGTGATCTCGATGGGATGGGCGACAAGCGGATGGTTGAGATCCGGAATACCATCTTTGTGAAGATAAAGGCCCAAAGCGCTGGGGCTAATACGACCCACGGAGCCGGGGTATTTCCAGCCGATCTGGTATTTGTTGTGATAGTCGCCCACGATCAGGCCACGACAGTCCAGATAGACGGTCTGACCTACAGGGTACTCGTTATACAATCCGGAGCGGTCGATGGCGATTTCGATGCCGCCGGTCTCGTCCTGGATGGTCAGGTACTTGTAGCAGTTGCCGCCCTGGTCGGAGCTGACGACTACGGCCTTGACGATGAAGACCTCGTCAGAGCTGCAGATGGAGTCTTGGGCGCCAGTGCCCAGATTGGGATGCATGGCCTTGATATCGGCGATGGTATGATTGGCGGCGGGGCCATCATACACGGGCACCTGAAATTCGGGTTCCTCCCAGCGGTTGCAGGAGCAGAACAAACCAGCCATCACGGCTGACAATATAATGATATAGGAGCTTATTCTTTTCATGATGGTCGATTATTTTGCTAAACCGGTGATTGTAATATTGTTGATAGCCCATTGCACATTGTCACCCATCGTCTTGAAGGCAAAGCGGAAGTCCTCCGACTGTGCGCCTGCTGGCAGGTCAAAGTGCTCGTTCACGAAAGTGTTGGTCCCTTCCGTGGCACTGAGGGTGAGCGGGATCCACAGAGTGGTATTCACATCGCCCGTATAATGGTCTGTGTAGAAGCACATCGTCTTCTGTGCATTAAAGCCCTGCGGTGTGCGGTGTGTGAAGGAGAATGCCGGATCTGTCACATTGCTCAAATCGATAGCCGGCGAGATGAGCCAGCTGCCGTCAGCGGAGGAGCCATTATAGAAGAAGCCGGTGAAGCTGCTGTTGGACATGACCGACCAGTTGCTGCCGTGAATCCAGCCATTGTCGAAGGCCGTGGCATAGTTGACGCTGAAGATGGTCTGTGTCTGTTGCGGGGCGACAAAGTCCTGCACATCCTCCAAGCCGCGGATGACGATCTGCACGTAGTTGTTATAGCGCGTCAGGATGCCATAGACGGTGCCTGTACCGACGGGCAGCATCTCGTTGATGAAGTCTGCATAGTTGCTGGTACGCATGGTGATGGTGCTGCTGTCCGCCATGCGGATGTCGTGACTGGTGGCGGCATTGGGCTGACAGTAGGTGGCCGCACCGCCCTCAATGAAGGTGGCATTCTCCAGTTTCACCAGGCGGTTGTAGTAGGTGGTGGGAATGTTGTCGGCTTCAGGAATGCTGTTCAGCACCAGCGGCGTGAATGCTTCATCCATGTTGATGGGCAGGCCGTCGCAGAAGATATACTTGGAGACCTTGGCAGAAGGGATGCCCTGCATGGAGCCGTTCTCCCACATGCCCAGCTGCGGCAGCTTGAAATAGTCGCCCAGCACCAAGCCGTCGCACTTGACGAAGACCCGCTGGCCAACCGGGTATTTGTGGAAGAGCGTGGAGTTGTCAATCTTGATCTGGATACCGGCGGTACCATCTTCAATGTTGATGAATTTGTAGCAGTTGCCATGTTCGTCGGAGCTGACCACGATACCGGAGATGATGGTGCCGGCAGGGATGGAGTCAAAGGAGTTGGTGGAACCGATGGTATGGTATTCCAACAGCTCGGCGATGGTCATATTGGCGACCCCGTCAAAGGTCTGAACCGGAGCCACATCCTGTTCCCAGTTGCAGGAAGAGAGGAAGAGGCCTAAGCCGCATATCAGCGACAGAATGGATATATGTTTCATTATCTTCATTGTTGTCCGTTTTTTCTGTTAATTGAATGTGAGATTGAGTCCAAGGTAGAAAGTGGTGCCAAAGGCGTAGTAGTACTTGTTGGCAAACTTGTTGACGTTATAGGAGGAGTAGTCGAAACGATATTGCTCCCATGCGGTGGTCACCAGGTTCTTGTTGTTGAGCAGGTTGGTGACGCTGGCATTAAAGCCGATCAGGCAGCCGCTCTTGATACGCCAAGACTTGCTGACTGACACATCCATGGTGAACTGGCCTTTGAGTCTCTCCTGGTCCACCACCTGATGATAGAGTTCGGAGTTCTCGTCCAGGGCGCCGCGAGCGGTAGAGGTCCGGCGTTCGGGGTTAAGATCGCAGAAGATCTTGTCGAAATAGTTACAGTTGATGTTAACCCACCAGTAGTTATAGTTGAACTTCAAGCCAGCGGTGGTGGCCAGTTGCGGGGTGCCGGAGACATGGAAGTTCTTCCAATAGACGGTGCGCTCCACATCGCCTTCAAAGTCGGTGCCGTTATCGGCATTCATGGTCACCTCGGCACGGTCGGAGTAGCGATAGTCGCCGTAGTTGCCGGCGAGGATGAGGGAGAACATGCTGCCGAGTTTGATTTCCATACCCAGCTCAGCGCCCAGATGACGTTGGTCGATGCCAGAGATGGAGTAGTTGACCATGCTGGCATAGTCGTCATGATAGAAGCTGATGAGGCGCGTAGCATCTATGATTTGCGCATAATAGGCGGTCAGACGCATCTTGATGCCGGGATAGGAGATGATGTAGGAGAAATCGCCGGCGAAGATCTTCTCGTTCTTGAGGTTCTCCGTATATTTGTTGCGGATACGCGGGGAGACGAAAGCGTTCAGGACACTCGGTGCTTGCGAAGAAGCCATACCGTTCAAGACAAGGTAGTTACGACCATTGATCTTGTAGGTCACGCCCGCCTTGCCAGCGCCTTCGAGGAATCTTCTGACCTCAGACTTGCCATAGGACTCATTCTGGAAGCGGCCGTTCTGCATGTGGCCGAAGCGCCAGAACTCGGTGCCGCCGATCTCGCCGCCGACATGGAAATCGACATGATTATAGGTGAAGGTAGCCATGACCCAGGCCTTCTGGGTGTAGATATGATAGTCGTAGTTATAGCCGAAGATGTCGCCTTGATAGAGCGTGTCGTTCATGTGGAGCAGGTCGTTGTACTGCACGTTCTGATCATCGGGGAAGTCGCCCTCGGAGAACTTATCTACGTCGAGCCAGTAGGCGCCCCCCAGCATATCGTTGATCGTCTTGTAGTTTTTCTGTTTGACGCCACGGAAGTCGACGCCGCCAAAGAGCTTGACGTGTTTGGTCAGGGTAGCGTTGACGTTAGAGCTGCCGCCGAGCAGGAAGTGGTCATAGACACGGTTCTCGACCATGTACTGGGCGCGTTTGCCCTGGATGGCGGCCAGCTAGTTCACCTCGTACATCTTGTCCCAGTTGACCTGGGTATAAGACTCGTCGTTGGAGGCCCAGTAGTTGAAGATATTGGGATAGTAATAGTTGGTGTCGCCGTTGTTAATCTGATAGGACGGCAGATAGCGGTAATAGTCGGGGCGCGGGTCTGGCACATCGTACCAGTTCAGGGCCGTCGTGTTGTTGCGGCCGAAGGAGGTGGCGATGGTGGACTGCACCTGGATCTTGTTGCTCTTGGGGGCGTAGGTATGTGTCAGCAGGATGACCGGCTCGCAGGTGGTGCGCACGCGGGCGTTCCGCTGTTTGCCTTGATACCAGCCCCAGTTGGCATTATAGTAGTGGTTGTCGAGCAGATCATAGACCTCTTGGACTGCGTTGGCCTGCATGCCACGGGAGGTGTAGGAGGCAAAAGCCGACAAGTTAAGATGGTTGGCATCATCGAACTTCTTCTCCACGGCGAAGAAACCGGCGAGGCTGTTATAGGTTGTGCCCTCCACATAGGAGAAGTTATGGCCAAAGCGTCCGGAGAGGGAGCCTGCCACGGACCAGCCGTTCTTCATCAGTCCGGTGGCACCGGTCACGATCACCCGGTTGTTGTAGGTGCGGTTGCTCATCGAGTAGGTGGCCCGCAGCTGACGACGGAGGAAGCTAGCACGCAGGTTGTAGTTGATGGCACCACCCACATTGCCGAAGGTGAACGCCGCCTCATTCAGGTTGGCGATGTTCTCCGGATAGCGGAAGATGTGGTTCAGACCGCCCCACTGAGAGTAGGAGGCCCGATCTGTGATCATGCTGTTCATGCCAAAGCCGTTCAGACACACATCCTGGTATTTGTTGTCCAGACCTCTGGCCCGGAAATAGGCAATGCTGAACGTGTAGGACGTATTGTTGGCATAGATATCCTGGCTGGAGTGCAGCAAGCCGGGGATAAAGTGGTTGTCGCCACTCTCGCTGTCATCGCTTTGGCCTTCGCTGAGGTCGACAGAGGCGTTTTCCTCGCCCGTCACGTTGGTCACCTGGACCGTGTCCGCAGACGCTTTCTTATTATGCTTACCCTTCTTCGAATCATCTTGGGCGCTCAGATACGGGAGCGCACACAGGAGAGCAAGAACACATAGTATCAGTTTTTTCATAAGCGTGGATTTTTACAGAAGCGCAAAAATACACAATTTTTGGTATGGTGAAGCACCTGTTGAAAATCCATGTATATCCCACTGCATAGTGGCGGGAGGGTCTCTCCGCGAGCCCTTCGCAGATGAGTGACGGCCAGCATTCCCCATAGAATTTCACAACAACCTGTTTAGAAGTAAATAAAAAAAGATGAACATCGTATTCCATAATATTTTTATATTTGCGACCTCGTTATGAAGGAAGAACCGAAAATCCATAAAAGAGTAGGACGAACCCTTAACAGTATGCTTATGAAGCTCAACTACACGAATACATCATTTGCCGTTTCAGAAGAGGCTTTACGTGCGCACAAGGCGCTTGCCGAGCAGGCCTATCGGACGACGGTCAGCAAGAGCGGCCGCGGCAACGATTTTTTAGGCTGGGTGGATCTGCCCGCCGGAATCAGTGAAGAGGATTTCGCCACCATCGAGCAATGTGCCGACCGTTTGGCCAACAAGTCGGAGGTGACGGTCGTCATTGGCATCGGAGGTTCCTACCTGGGCACCCGCGCCGTGGTGGAGGCCTTGCAACACTCCTTTGGCGCCATGGTGCCGCAGCAGCGCCCCTACCTGCTCTACGCCGGCAACAACATGAGTGAAGACTATCTGCACGACCTGCTGGAGGTGTTAGACAAGAAAGACTACTCTCTGATTGTGATTTCCAAGTCGGGCACCACGACGGAGCCCGCCATCGCCTTCCGGGTGTTGAAGCAGCACTGTGAACGCAAGTATGGTCTGGAGGAGGCCCGCACGCGCATTGTGGCCATCACGGACGCCGCCCGCGGCGCCCTGCGCACCCTCGCCACCCAAGAGGGCTACGACACCTTCGTCATCCCCGACGATGTGGGCGGACGCTACTCCGTGCTGACCCCCGTGGGACTGCTGCCCATCGCGGTGGCCGGCTTCTCCATCCGCAAGCTGGTGGAAGGCGCCAAGGCCATCCGCGCGGAGCTCCTCTCCCACCCCGCCTTCGCCGACAACCCCGCCATGCAGTATGCACTGGTACGCTATATGCTCTACAACCAAGGCCTCAAGGTGGAGCTGATGACCTCCTTCGAGCCTCGTCTCTTCTACTTCGTGGAGTGGTTCAAACAGCTCTTCGGCGAGAGCGAAGGCAAAGAGCACAAGGGCATCTTCCCCGCCGGCGCCATCTTCTCCACCGACCTGCACTCCCTCGGCCAGTACATCCAAGAAGGCACCCGCCAACTCTTCGAGACCGTGCTGACCGTCGAGAAGGCCCACCATCATGTGGAGATCCCCTTCGACGAGAAGAATACCGACGGGCTCAACTACCTGCAACACCGCAGCATCGACGAGATCTGCCATATCGCCCAGCAGGGCACCTGCCAAGCCCACGTGTCCGGCGAAGTGCCGAATATCGAGATCACCATCCCGGAACTGTCCGAACATCATCTGGGCGAGCTGATCTACTTCTTCGAATTCAGCTGTGCCGTCAGCGGTTATATGCTGGATGTCAACCCGTTTGACCAGCCTGGCGTGGAAGCCTACAAACGCAACATGTTCCTGTTGCTTGGCAAACCCGGTGTTAAATAATGCAAAAAGACGATTGTTTTGGCATCGTTCATCCTCATATTTTTTGCATTCTACATTGTGATGCTGTTCGTCATCGCGGGCCTCACCTCGCGAAAGTCGGACAACCAGTCCTACTTCACCGGCAACCGGAAGTCACCCTGGTTTGTGGTGGCCTACGGCATGATCGGCAGCTCCCTGTCGGGAGTCACGTTCATGTCGGTGCCCGGCGATGTCTATACTACCCAGTTCACCTACTTCGGGGTTGTCCTCGGCTACATCCTGGGCTATATCGTCATCGCCAAGCTGCTGCTACCATTATATTATAGGTTGCAGGTAACCTCCATCTACGAATACCTGGGCATGCGGGTTGGCAAGGAGGCACACGCCACCGGCTCGCTGCTCTTCTTCATCTCGCGCCTGTTTGGCTCTGCATTACGCATGTATCTGGTTATCTTTGTCTTGCAGATCTTCGTCTTCGATGGGTTGGGCATCCCCATCTGGCTGACCTCCATCGTGATGATTGCCATCATCTTGTTCTACACCTTCCGCAGCGGCCTCCGCACGGTGGTGTGGACCGACTTGTTGCAGACCACCTTCCTCATCGGGGCGCTCGTCATCACGCTGATCGTCATCCTGCGCACTATGGACTCCTCCTTCTCGCAACTATGGTCGGAGATGGCCACCGCCGGCAAGGACGGGAGCGACTGCCGACTGGTCTGGAACACCGACTGGCACAGCAACTGCTACTTCCTGAAGCAGATCATCGGCGGCATGTTCATCACCATCGCCATGACCGGCCTTGACCAGGACATGATGCAGAAGAACCTGTCGTGCAAGTCGTTGAAGGATGCCCAGCGTAACATGTTCTCTTTCACCTGCATCTTGGTGATCGTCAACGTGCTCTTCCTGCTGCTGGGCGCCTTGTTGCTGGTCTTTGCCCAGCGCAATGGCATCGACATCGCGCATATGCCGACCGACCGCATCTATCCTGAGATTGCCTTCCGCTATATCGGCAAGCTAGGCGCCATCGTATTCATCTTCGGACTCATCTCCGCCGGATTTTCCTCTGCTGACGGCACCTTCACGGCGCTCACCACTTCCGTGTGCTACGACATCCTCAAGATTCAGAACCGTGAGTACACAGAAGCGCGCCAGGCCCGCATCCGCCGGATAGTGCACATCATCATAGCCCTACTCTTCCTGTCGGTTATCATCTTTGTGTCGAGCCATCACAAAGACGCCCTCATCCGCATCATCTTCAAGGTGGCCTCCTACACCTACGGACCGCTGCTAGGCCTCTTCATCTTCGGCATGTTCACCAAGCGGGAGATTCCGGCCGGACGCCGCTTCCTGATACCGGTCATCTCCCTCGTCATCCCCGCATTCTGCTATGTGCTGGCCAGCTATTCCCAGCAGTGGTTCAACGGCTTCCAGTTCGGTTATGAATTGCTGATTGTCAATGGACTGCTGGTGTTCATCAGTTTGTTAGCCATCAGTAAGAAAAGTGAAGAGATATCAGTTAGAAACTAAGAAACTAAGAAATTAAGAAATTAAGGAGCAATAGTTCATAGTTCAAAGTCAAAGTTCAAAGTCAAAGTTCAAAGTATAAAAAAACACACCTTATTATTAACTAAAACCTTATCATTATGAAAAAATTTATCGCTGAAATGATTGGAACGTTCGTGCTGACCCTGCTGGGTTGCGGTACGGCCATGTTTCTTGGATGTGCTACGCCTGCTGGTGTAGTAGGTACAGCTATCGCCTTCGGTCTGACCGTGGTGGCTATGGCTTACACCATTGGTGGCATCTCCGGTTGTCACATCAACCCCGCCATCACCTTGGCAGTGGCACTCTCCGGCCGTATGAGCTGGAAGGATGCTTGCGGCTACTGGATTGGCCAGGTCATTGGTGGTATCCTCGCCGGCCTCGTGCTCTTCGCACTGGTCAATGTGGTGACTCCTTCTGCCGAAGGCATTGCTGAAGGCATGCTGGGTCTCGGCTGCAACGGCGTGGCTAACGCTGGCGGCGTATGGGGTGCTTGCCTCGTAGAGGTTATCGCCACCTTCATCTTCGTGCTCGTGGTTCTCGGCACGACCGACTCCAAGCTGGGTGCTGGCAACTTCGCCGGTCTCGCCATCGGTCTCACCCTGATCCTGGTGCACCTCGTATGCATCAACCTGACGGGTACCTCTGTGAACCCTGCACGTTCCATCGGACCGGCCCTCTTCGCTGGTGGCCAGGCCCTGTGCGACCTCTGGGTGTTCATCTGCGCTCCGCTCGTGGGTGCCGCATTGTCCGCCCTCGTATGGAAAGGCCTCGCTTGCGAGAAATAACAAGCTGGTTTACCATTCCTCAAAAAGACGGGACTGTCCTTGGGCAGCCCCGTTTTTTTATGATGAGAAATAGTGTCTTGGTCCTTGCTTTTTTCACAGAAAAAATGATATATTTGCGGCTTGAAAAACAGCGCTCGGGACATCCAACCGAACGCCTTATATTTATTTTTGAATCAAAGACTTAAGAACATAAAAGAATTGATCATGACCTCTTTGAAGTTGACCTCTCCCCACCGTTTGGGCCTTTACCTTTGCCTTATGGTTTTCATCCTGACAGCCACCAGCTGTCGCAAGCACAAAAACGACGCGGACGCCTATGGTGTCTGCGAAGCCACGGAGATCACCGTCTCCTCCGAAGCCAACGGCAAGATGCTGGAATTCAAGATTCACGAAGGAGAGACCTATGGTGCCGGGGAAGTGGTAGGTTGTATTGACACCTTCCAGACCTATCTGCAGATCAAGCAGCTGGAGTCATCCATCAAAGCAGCCCTGGCGCGTCGACCGAACGCCACCACCCAAGTGCGGGTGTTGGACGACAAGCTTTCCACCCTCTACAAGGAGAAGCAGCGTGTGAGCAACCTGATCGAAGCCAATGCAGCATCCACCAAGCAGTTGGATGACATCCAAGCGGAGATCAACATCACGAAGAGCCAGATTGCGGCCACCAAGTCCACCCTCTCCACCCAAGACCAGTCGTTGTTGGAAGAGGTAGAGGCGCTGCGATTCCAGTTACAGCAATTGCAACACGCCCTGGAGAGTTGCCACATCAAGACTCCCATTGCGGGCACCATCATCAACAAATACATCGAAGAGAGCGAGTTGGCCTATCAGGGCAAGCCGCTTTTCAAGATTGCAGACCTGAACAACATGTTCATCAAAGTCTACATCACCGAAGACCAGCTCTCCTCCATCAAGCTCAACCAGAAGGCTATCGTTCGTTTGGACAAGCCCGATGGCAAATTCATCAAGTTGGACGGCAAGGTCACCTGGATCTCTCCCAAGGCGGAGTTCACGCCGAAGATGATCCAGACGAAAGACGAGCGTGCCAACCTGGTGTATGCGGTGAAAGTGAGCTTCAAGAACGACGGTTCTGCCAAGATCGGCATGCCGGGTGATGTGCTATTCAAATAGTAAAGTCTGCGGGCTGTGAATGCGCTCTCTGTACAGAAGGTCAGCAAGGTTTACAACAAAACCGTCCAAGCGCTCCAGGACATCACCTTGGAGATCCGGGAGGGCGAGTTGTTCGGCTTGGTAGGTCCTGACGGCGCAGGCAAGTCCACCCTTTTCAACATCCTCACCACGCTGTTGTTGCCCGACGGGGGCGACATCCAGATATTGGGGATGGACCTCATTGATGACTACAAGGCGGTAAGACAGGTGATCGGCTATCTGCCGGGCACCTTCTCCCTGTACCCCGACCTCTCCGTCAAGGAGAATCTGGACTTCTTTGCGGTGATGTACAAGAGTGATATTGAGGCCAATATGGACCTCATCCGTCCCATCTGGCGGCAGATAGAGCCCTTCAGCAAGCGCAAGGCGGGCAAGCTCTCCGGCGGCATGAAGCAGAAGCTGGCACTCTGCTGCGCCTTGATCCACCGGCCCCGGATCCTCTTCCTGGATGAGCCGACCACCGGTGTGGACCCCGTCTCCCGCAAGGAGTTCTGGGAGATCCTGCAGACTATCCGCACCCAAGGCATTACTGTGCTGGTGTCCACGCCCTATATGGACGAGGCCACCCTCTGCGACCGTATCGCCTTGATACAGAACGGTAAAATCCTGGGAATCGACACGCCTGACGCTATCATGAAGCAGTTCCGCGGCTCCCTCTACACTTTCCGTAGCGCGGACATCTTCTCGCTTCTCAACGCGATGAAACAGTGTCCTTTACGCTGCAATTACTATCCGTATGGGGAGCATTGTCACATCGCCTTCTACGAGGACATGGAGAAGGCCATGCCGCAATTCCTGCAGTTCCTGGAGGAGCAACACCAAGAGCATGGGGAGATCAAAGCCATACAGCCCTCCATCGAGGACTGTTTTATAGAAATCGTCAAAATGAACAGCCATGAATAGTATTGAGGTAGATCATCTGACGAAAAAATTCGGCGACTTCACGGCGGTCAACGAGATCAGCTTCCAGGTCAAGGAGGGTGAGATCTTCGGTTTCCTGGGGGCCAACGGTGCCGGCAAGACCACAGCCATCAAGATGATGAGCGGTCTGCTGCAGCCCACCTCCGGCACGGCCATCGTGGCCGGCTATGATGTCGTCACCCAGCCCAAGCTCATCAAGCGCAACATCGGCTACATGAGCCAGCGCTTCTCCCTCTACAACGACCTCACCGTCTTCGAGAACATGCAGCTGTTCGGCACCATCTACAAGATTCCCCGCAAAGAGCTCAAGAAGCGCATCATGGACAGTCTGGCGGCCTTGGACATGACCAAGCAGGCCAATCTGTTGGTACACTCCATCCCCTTAGGATGGAAGCAGAAGCTTGCTTTTGCCACCGCTATCCTCCACAAGCCCAAGATCGTCTTTCTCGACGAGCCCACCTCCGGGGTGGACCCCATTGTGCGGCGCGAGTTTTGGAACCTCATCTATGAAACGGCTTCCACCGGTGTAACCATCTTAGTCACCACCCACTATATGGACGAGGCCGAATATTGCCACCGTATCTCCATTATGGCCGATGGCAACATACGGTTGTTAGGAACCCCCGAAGAGCTGAAGCAGCAGGTAGGCGTAAACACCATCAACGATGTATTTGTGGAATATGTGAAACATTAAAGGTCGGAAGAGATGAAAGAGTTGCGCATGATATTAAAGAAGGAGTTTATCCACATCTTCCGCGACCGGATCACACTGTTGCTGGTTTTGGCCATGCCTGTGGCTTTGGTACTGCTTTTCGGCTTCACCATCAGCACGGACATCCACAATGCCAGCATCGCCGTGTTGGATCATTCCAAAGACACGCAGTCCCAGAAGTTCATCCAGAAACTCTCCTCCTCCAACTACTTCCAGATAGTCTCCTACCCTAGCACGGAAGCCGAGATCGACTTCCAGTTCAAGGAGAACAACATCAAGCTGGCTATCATCATCCCTCAGAATTTCGAAAGCCAGCTCGAGAAAGAGCATTCGGCCACCATACAGATCATCGACGACGTCTCCGACCTCAACATCGCCTCCATTCTGAACAACTATGTCAGGTCTGTCGCACAGGACTTCCAAGACGAATACAACGAGCACATCACCAACGCCAAGGCTTTCAGCATCACCACCAAGATGGAGTACAACAGCAATATGGAGAGTGTCTACATGTTCGTGCCGGGCATCATCACGCTGATCATGATTCTGGTGACAGCCCTGATGAGTTCCATCACGCTG
>JAFYEU010000064.1 GCA_017544105.1 Bacteroidales bacterium | reverse complement strand
GGCACCTTCTCCCTCGTCAAAGACAAGATCCTCTTCGAGAGCGGCAACATCGAAGACCTGAACTGGGAATTTGAAGGCATGGAGACCCTCTCTCTGAAGCCCAACGCCGTCTTGGCTCCTGAAGAAGAAGAGGTGGTGGAAGAGCCCCAGCCGGAGCCCGTGGCAGAGCCCGAACCCGTTATCGAACCCGAGCCTGTTGTTGAGCCGGAACAAGTTGTTGAGCCTAAGCCGGTAGTAGAACCTATAGTTGAACCTGAGCCAGTGGTAGTACCTGAACCCGTTGTAGAACCAGAACCGGTGGTTGAACCTGAGCCAGTGGTTGAACCCGAACCAGTGGTTGAACCCGAACCCGTTGCCGAGCCTGAACCTGTGGTAGAGCCAGAGCCTATTGTCGAACCGGAGGAAGAGCCCGAGCCTGTCATTCAGTACAGTCATGTGGCAGACGAAGAGCTCAAGCTAGAGCCTGTGGCCGAGCCAGAACCCGTTGTGGAGCCCGAACCGGTTATCGAACCCGAGGCAGAGGAGAAGGTGGCGCTGGTCACCGAGCCGGAAGAGGAGGAGACTCCCGAGGAGCACATGCCAACAGAAGAGGTCCCGGTCAAGCGCAAGCATCGCGTGTGGCCCTGGATATTGTTACTCCTGTTGCTCTTGGCGGCTGGTGTCCTGATATTCCTGCTGAGAGGGCAGCTGAAAGACTTGATGCAGCAGTTGAAAGACCGCCGAACCCGGGCCGTCGAGCAGGTGGACGAACCCGCGGACGCTCCGGACGAGGCAGCCACGCTCCCCATCGATTCGATCGTCGAACCGCCAGCAGACACCCTACCCGTCCCCTTCACGCCTGAGATCATCAAGTATACGGCCAACAACCAATATCCCTACATCCCATTCGACGGGGAGCATTTCTACGTGATTGCGGGCAGTTTCCCTGCCGAGAAGGATGCCCTCGCCCATATCCGACAGACCCATCTGGACGGCTTCAGCCCTTATCTGGTGCTGCAGGACGGTGTCAAGAACATCCGTATCTGCATCGGCATCTACGACACCGAGGAGCGTGCCCAGCAGGTCATCGACAGTCTGCAAAAGAAATATTGGATCCTCAAAGCGGAGTAGTCATGAAGAAACACATCCCCAACACCCTCACCTGCCTGAATCTGGTATGCGGCTGCATCTCCATCATGACCTCCCTGCGGGGCAACCTGGAGCCGGCGGCGCTATGGATCATCGCCGCGGCGATATTTGACTTCATGGACGGTTTTGCCGCGCGGCTGCTCAAGGTATCCTCCCCCGTAGGCAAGGAACTGGACTCGCTGTCCGACATCGTCTCCTTTGGGGTGGCGCCCGCCATGATCATCTTCGTATGGCTGAGTCGTTGTTTTTACGAGATGCCCTCTATCTTTCACGAGAGCATACTCCGTTGGCTCCCCTACACCCTCTTCATCATCCCGTCGCTCTCAGCTGTCCGGCTAGCGCGGTTCAACATGGACGAGCGGCAGCACACCAACTTCATTGGTCTGCCCACCCCCGCCAACGCCCTGTTCCTCGCCTTCGTCCCCTACGCCGCCGAGCGCGTCCCCTTCCTGAACAACTTCTGGGTCGTATGGGTCTTCGCCATCGTCTTTGCGCTGCTTCTGGTGAGCAACATTCACATGATATCGCTCAAGTTCAAGAGTTTTGAGTTCAAAGACGAGAACATCGTGCGCTACATCATCCTGTTTTTGGGCATCTTGCTCTTCATCATCTTCCGATGGAGTTCGTTCCCCATCACCATCCTTTGCTACCTGCTCATTTGTCTCATCTATCACGCCATCATCAAATTCCAGAACATATGACCTATTCATCCATAGCACTCTTTTGCGGCTCCTCGCGTGGGGAGAATCCCGACTTTGCCGCTGACGCTGTCACCTTCGGGCGCACGCTCGTCCGGAAGGGCATCACCTTGTACTACGGGGGAGGCTGCATCGGCCTTATGGGGGTCGTGGCCGACACCATGCTGGAAGAGGGCGGCACCGTCATCGGCGTGGCCCCCGACTTCTTCAAGTTGGGCCCCGTGCTGGCCGACAACATCACCGAGATGATCTACGTCAAGAGCATGAGCGAGCGCAAGCAGCTGCTCGAGAAGCGCGCCGACGCCTTCGTCATCTTCCCGGGCGGCTTCGGCACTATGGACGAGCTCTTCGAGGTCATCACCGACGCCCAGCTCGGCCTGCACCGCAAGCCCGTCATCGTCTATAACCCCCACGGCTACTACGACCATCTGAAGGCCCTCCTGGAGCACTTCACCACCGAAGGGTTCCTCCGTCCTTTCCACAAGGACCTGCTCCAGTTTGCCGACACCGTGGAGGACATCTTCCTGGCCATCGAACACTACGAGAACACCAACAGCGAGAGCTGGCTCTCCAAAATCAAAGATTAACCCCTATTCTGTCAAACCATCATGCTATTCAAAGATGTATTAGTACCTCAGGAACTCAAGAGCCGGCTGCTGCAACAGATCCGGGAAGGCCGTATCAGCCATGCGCAGCTATTCCACTGCCTGCCCGGCAGTCACGGTTTCGGGCTGGCCGTCGCCATGGCCCAGTATCTGTGCTGCGAGCATCCTTCCGAGGACGACTCCTGCGGCGAGTGCCCCTCCTGCAAGCAGTTTGCCAAGCTGGAACACCCCGACCTGCACCTTTACTTCCCCAATTGCGGTACCAAGGAGGTGGAGAGCAAGAACTGCGAGTCGTCACAGTTCATCAAGGAGTTCCGCGACTATGCCCTCGCCAACAACCTGCACATCGACCTCTCCGAGTGGATGGCCATTCTGGATGGGGAGAACAAACAGCCCTCCATCAACATCCGCGACGCCTCCAACATCCTCCACTTCAACAGCATCCGTCCCTATGCTGGACGCTACAAGACCTACATCCTCTGGTGTGCCGACCGTCTACATCACGACGCCGCCCCCAAGTTGTTGAAGACCCTGGAGGAGCCCGAAGAGGGCAGTCTTTTCATCCTCATCACCGACAAGCCCGAGCGTATGCTGGCCACCATCCTCTCGCGCACCCAGGAGGTCAAGTTCCCCCGCCTCAGCAATGAGGCTATCGAACAGGCCCTGTTGCAAGAGCACCCCGACCTCTCCCCCGAGATGGCGCACAACATCACCCTCCACGCCGACCACAACTATCTCAAGGCCCGCAGGAGCTACCCCAACGACGAGCTCTCCGAGCAGATGCTGGACTCCTTCAGCCAGTTCATGCAGAGCGTCGTCGCCTTCGCCACCCGCCAGCCTCTGGAGACCGTCAACTATAACCATGTGCAGATGCTGATTGCCGACATCGCCGCCCTGAGCCGCGAGATCCAGAAACAACATCTCCTCTTCTGGCTCGACACCTCCAGGAAGTTCTTGCTGATGAAAGCCAATCAGGATGCCATCGTGAAACTGACCACCCAGGAACAGGAGGTCTATGAGAAACTCAAAAACGCCTTCACCTTGCGCTTTGTGAGTCAGCTGAACGACGCGATGAACACGGCCTTGCAGCAGGTGGCCCGCAATGGCAGCACCGCCCTAATCCTCACCGACCTGTACTTCCAGCTGGCGGCCTTCCTGACCCCTAAGCAATAGCTCTTACAGGGAGCATTTCCCTATGATAACAACACATATTGGATGGTGGTACGACTCGTCTGCCGCAGCAGGATCGTGCGTCCCTCTGTCACCCGCCGGATAGACTCAGGCGTGTAATGCCGCACCGTCACCAGCGTGACATGCTCATTGTATTTCACCTTGTAGCGGGTCTGCATCTCCTCCACACACTCCTTCACCCGCTCCAAGTCGGTGCCGGTACAGACCGAGAAGCTGAGGGCGGAGTTCTGCATCATGTTGATCCGCACCCGGTACTTGGCAAAGAGCGAGAATATCTCCGACAGGTTCTCTTCCGCCACGAAGGAGAAGTCCTTCGGGAAGATGGTCAGCAGGGTCTGGTTGTCCTTCACGATGAAGGAGGGGATCTTCGTGGAGAGCACGCAGTCTCCAATCATGCTGCCGGCATCCTCCGGATGGAAGAATGACTTCACATGGAGGGGGATATGTTTGTTCTGGAGGGGTTTCAAGGTCTTGGGATGAATCACGGAGGCACCGTAATAGGAGAGCTCCAAGGCTTCCTGATAGGGGATCTCATCGAGTTTCACGGCATCCGGGAAGCGTTTGGGGTCGGCGTTGAGGAGACCGGGGACATCCTTCCAGATGGTCACCCGCTCGGCATCCAGACAGTAGGCGAAGATAGCTGCGGTATAGTCGGAGCCCTCCCGGCCCAGCGTCACGCGCGTCTGCTCCGCAGTGCCGCCGATAAAGCCTTGGGTGATGACGATCTGGTGCTGTCCCAGCAGGGCGGGCACAGCCCGACGGATGCGGTCACCCGTACACTGCCAGTCCACCCTACCCTCCCGATAGGTGTTGTCGGTCATCACCAGCTCACAGGCATTGAGCCAGGTGTTGGCAATCCCGGAACACCGCAGGAAATGGGAGATCAAGGTGGTGGACATCAGCTCGCCGAAACTGACGATCTGGTCGTATTCATAGTCATAACGGCCACTGTATGGCTCGGCCAGCTTGCGCGTCAAGCCATCCCGGAGAGCCAAGAGACGCGCCACCCCCTCTTCATCGTCCGGGAGCAGCTCCCTGAGGATGTCCAGATGGTAACGCATCAGCTCCTCGACCAGCGCTGAGGTGTCCTCCTGCTGGCTATAAGCTCTCAAGACGCCCTCCAGAAAGTTGGTGGTCTTGCCCATAGCGGAGATGACCACGACCAGTTCCTCCCCAGTGTAGCGTTGGAGGATCTGCAATAGATTTCGGATTGCGGGAGCATCTTTCACCGAGGCTCCGCCAAACTTAAAGACCTGCATTATCTTTCGTTTTTGATGACTTGTAATAAGGTGGTACCCACAATGCCCAACGACTGCTTGTCGATATGGCCGATATTGTCCTGGGTGGTATGCCATACCGGGTCGAAGCCCGTGCCGGAGGCCATATCATAGTGGATGATATCGATCATGGGTATGTGGGCGGTTTTGTTGACATAGTAATGGTCGTCGGTGATGACGCCGCCGGGCTGGTTGATGAAGTGGCTGCCGTAGCCAAGGCTATAGGCGGTGCTCCACACCTTCTGCACCACGGCGGGGGCATAATGGGTGGAGAACTGCTCCTGATAGAACTTAGGGTTGGGAGACCCCACCATGTCGAGGAGAATGCCATAGGAGGCCTGATAGCCCTCCACATGCGGGTTCTTAGCCCAGTACTGGGAGCCGAGGCCCCACCACTCCCCGCTCGGGGCATTGTCGCTCTCCCGCGGACCATAGTCTTCCGCATCGTAGAAGACAATGTCGATGCCCACGGCAGGCTGCTGACTTCGGAGCTGGCGGGCCACCTCCAGAAGGACTCCCACGCCGGAAGCACCATCGTTGGCCCCGTCGATGGCCTCCTCGCGACGGGCAGGGGCCGGATCATGGTCGGCAAAAGGACGGGAGTCCCAGTGCGAAGCCAAGACCACCCGGCTGGCCGCATCCGGACGGAAAGCACCAACGAGGTTCTCGGCCGTGAACTGCTTGCCGTCATAGGTGCGCACCGTGAAGGTCTGCACATAGACCGTGTCACAGAATCGACGCAACTGGCTGACCAGATAGTCACGGCACTGGCGGTGCGCATCACTGCCGAGCACACGAGGCCCGAAGTCGGTCTGCGCCTTCACGAAAGCAAAGGCAGAGTCACAGTCAAAGGCAGGCTTGGTGACCTCCTCCTTGGAGGTCGATGTATCAACCGTCCCTCGCTTGTCTTTCCGGTGACAAGCCGTCATCACGACAGGAAGGGCGCACATACAGATAAGGATCCGTTTCATATCGTCAGCACATTTAAATAAACGGCTGCAAAGGTACAAAAAAAATCAAACATACAGCAAGAGGTGGAGACACGATGCCGCGCGACTCCACCGCTGTAACTGTTAACTGATAACTGGATATTG
>JAFYEU010000063.1 GCA_017544105.1 Bacteroidales bacterium | reverse complement strand
GTCCTGCACGAACAAGAGGCTCTTGTCCACTTCGGGATAGAAATACTGCCGCATCATCGTGTCGGGGATGTCCTCGGCCCAGCGCACGAAGTTGTCCACGGCCATCTGGGGACGGTAGGCATCATAGATCTTCAGCCGGTAGCCCATGCGCATTACGTCGTCGCTGACGGCCTTGAGACTGTCGGCGGCGCGTCTCGTCATCAGGGCGGTGGGCTGCTGGTAGCCGTCAATGCGTCGGCCAACGAAGTTGTAGGTGCCGAAGTAGCGGATCTCCAAGATGGCGTCCGGCACCACGTCTGTGATGTTCACAAAGTCGTTGCTATTATTTTCGGGTCTGTTCTCTGGTATGAAGAGTCCTTCGGTACGCACCGCCTTCGGCGTACCGGGAATGCCAAAGGAGAGGGTGGCGCCGTCGGCCCGCACGTCAAGGGTTACAGGTGCGCCCATGATGAGTGGCAGGTTCACCTTCTCATGACCGGCGGGGAAACAGCAGAGCAGGGGGATATGATAGGGCTCAATATATTGGCGGAGCATCGTCTCCGCGCTTTCATAGCCGACATCGTTGGTGCAGTCGGTGAATCCGCCTAAGATAATACCTTTGCAGCGGGCAAGCACACCATTCATTTTCAATATGTTGAAAAGTCTGTCGATGTTGTGGTGCGACTCCTCCACCTCTTCCACGAAGAGGATGATGTCGGCATTGCCGAGGGCGTCGGCTTGTGTGCCAAGCAGCGGGGCGAAGGTGGCAAGGTTGCCGCCCACGAGGGTGCCGGTGGCGCGACCGGGGATGTTCCATGCGTTGGCGGGCAACTCATAGCGTGGCACTTGGCCCTTGAGCAAATCCCGCACCAGCGAGCAGGAGAGGTCCGCACCGCCACGACCTGCCATGTTGCAGCCCATCACACCGTGGATGCCCATCACACCCGCGCAATTCTCCATG
The DNA here is from genome assembly GCA_017544105.1 of Bacteroidales bacterium. Classification (GTDB taxonomy): domain Bacteria; phylum Bacteroidota; class Bacteroidia; order Bacteroidales; family WCHB1-69; genus F23-D06. The sequence goes on along the minus strand of JAFYEU010000063.1, from coordinate 37,774 downwards.
CAGAGCAACGTGGTGATGTCACTGTAGCCAATGATCCATTTGGGATGGGCCGTCATCTCCGACATGGGTATTCCTTCCACCAAATGCAAGGCTCCGTAGCCACCGCGCATACAGACAATAGCCTTGATGTCGGGGTTCAGAAGCGCCCAGTGGAGGTCGGCAAGACGCTCCTCGGCAGTGCCGGCGTATTTGCTTAAGTGTTTACGGCCGACATTGGGCCCGATGACCGGCTTGAAACCCCATCCGCGAAGTACTTTGGCTGCCTTGCGTACGCTCTCTTCCGAACCGAAGTAGGAGGGGGTGATGAGCGCCACCTTGTCACCCGCCTTCAGGTAGGCCGGCGCTGTGCACTGCATAGTCGTAGATTGTTTTTGCTGTCCCTTCACGCCAGAAATGGTCAGGAGGCATAATGCGATAAAAAAGATCGTGATTTTGATGTAAGATCTGGCCATAATAGTTGTCAGTTATCAGTAGTGCTATTTCACTTAATTTCTTAGTTTCTTAACTTCTTAATTCAATGGAACGGTTCGCGCCTCATTCATGGCTAATATGCACATCCATCTGGTTGAACGGAATCTCGATGCCGTTGGCTTGGAAGGCTTCGTAGATTTCCTGGTTGAGGGAGAAGAGGGCGTTCCAGTAGTTCTCTTGGGTGGCCCAGGCAAAGACGACCAACTCGACTGCGCTCTCACCGAGGGCGTTCACATATACGGCAGGCGCTTTCTGGTCGTTGGCGACGTGCGGATTGTTGTTGATGACCTGCATCACCACTCCTTTGGCTTTCTCCACAGACTCTCCGTAGCGGATGCCCACGTTAATCTTGACGCGACGCAAGGGGAGGGCGGTGTAGTTGGTGAGCGACTTGGTGGCCAACTCCGTATTTGGAACCACAATGGTCAGGTTGTCGTAAGTGACGATGGTGGTGTTGAAAATCTGGATGCTCTTCACAGTACCTGCGTAGGAACCTTGCTCAATGTAATCACCCACCTTGAAAGGTCTGAGTAATAAGATGATGACACCTCCTGCAAAATTCTGTAAGGTGCCTTGCAAAGCCATGCCGACGGCTAAGCCTGCTGCACCGATAATGGCCACGAAGGAGGTCATCTGGATGCCGATCATGTTCATCACCGTCAGGATAAGCAATATCTTGAGGGTGATGTCAATCAACGAATGGAGGAACTGCTGCAAGGAGACATCTACCTTGTGTTTCTCGTAGATCTTCTTCATGACCCGGTCGAGCAGCTTGATCAGTTTCAGGCCGACATACAGAACAATGAGGGCAACAATCAGTTTGGGGATGTTGTTGAACAACACATCCGTAAGGAATTTCTTGGCGGCAGCAATTATTTGATCCATATATCTCGTTGTTTCGTAGAGACGTTCCATGGAACGTCTTTACAAGGTGGTGTAATTGGTTTCTGTCGTTATTTCAATGTCAATCAATAGAATAGGTAAATCCAATCATCAGTTTGTGCTCGGGATTCTTGACCTGTACCTCATCGGAGAGGCGGAGGAAGAAGTCGAGGGTGTGGTGCTTCCGGACTTCATATTTCACACCAGCGGTGGTGCGCAGCTCATCGATAATGTTCTTCCCAGGGTGATACAAGCGCCACCAGAACTCCTCGGAGACGTATAGTTTGACAGGCTTTCCAGGGATGCTGAAGGTGCATTGCAGACGATTGCGCATGTAGGTCTTGGGGTTGAATTTGTAGTCGCCCCGGGATTCGTCACGGAAGGTGCTCTGGAAGGCTGCCCGGTAGCTGAGCTTGGCGATGCCGAACTTCTGACTGAGGGTGAGAGACCCCGTGATGCGATGTCGCCAGTCGAAAAAGCCTTCATCATCTTGATAGTTCAACAAACTGTAGGCAGCTCCGATCTTGATGCGCTTTTGCCAGAAGGTATAGTCGGTGCCTGCAGTGACCTTCCATCGATCGTAGTGGGTGAAGTTATGGTTGAAACGTACTTGAGTCCCGGCATTAAAATGCCAGCCCTTGAGGATTTTCAGATCATATTCCATGCCGACAATCCCCCCGGTTTCGAAGGATTGAGCCTCTGCACCTGCGATGAAAAGGATTATGCAACCAAGTGAAAGGAAAAACTTTTTTAACCTCATGCGTTAAAATATTTGTCAGATTTCACTTTGGTAAGATTGTTAATGGTATTGGGCACGGAAGAGTTGGGGTGGTAATAGACCTTTAGGTAGGCGGTGTCCTTGAGAAAATTGATGTGTCCCACTTCCACGTTGACGATGTCGAGGCCGGTGCGTTCCACCAGGTCTGCCTTCAGCTCCTCTTCGCGGCCTACCTTGATAAGGTCAATCTTTTCGTAGAGGATGATTTTGGCTTCCACCCGTTGTTTGCGGCCTTGGATAAACTCGAAAAACCAAACGGCCAGGAGCACAAAGATGTTGGTGAAGAAGAGTTCTGCATAGCTGGTGGTCATGGCGAGGCCGTTGATGACGGAGAGTCCGATGGTGACGAACAGGTAGGTCATCTCCCGGATGGGAATCGTTTCGGTTCGGTATCGGATCATGCCGAAGATGGCGAAGAGGCCCAAGGCAAAGCCTATCTGCACCTTCACATTGTCCATCAGGAAGATCATGAAGAAGATCGTGATACTGAAGAGCATGAAGGTGAAGTAGTAGTCTTTGCGATGGCTTCTCCGATAATAGAAGAGACCAATGATGACCCAACAGATGATGAGGTTGATGGCGAAGCGGAAGAGCAGTTGCCATAAGGAGGGGCCGTCAAACCAGGGAATACCGAAAAATTGGCTGCCGTCCATTTCGGTCACACCGAACTGTCGGGCTATCTCGGGATCATATTCAGGAAAATCAGCTTGAAACATAAGATGTTGATTTATAGGTTTCGGAATTATTTTTCACTACGTATGGAAAGTGGTTGCCCGATGAGTTTGCTGACATAGCGCACCTTGTCTTTGAATCGGTTGTATTTGATCTGATCGTCGGTGAGGAGCATGCCGAGGCAGTACTTGCTCAGTCCTCGCTGGGGCACGCGGGCCTCCAACAGCAGTCTTTTGAAGTCTGAGGGCTTGTTGCCATCCTGTTTCACCTCCACGATGACGAGGTCGGAGACATCCGCGTTGCCCTGTGTCTGGTGGTTGTGGAAGCGGATGCCGCTGTCGATGGTGATGCGTTCTGTGCGGGCCTTGTTGACGAGGGTGACGCGCTGGAAGTAGTTTTGCAGGCGCGGTGTGAGGGGCTGGTCGGTGACCCATACCTTCTCGCGGAGAAAAGCCGCCATCTCGGGCTGACTGTATAGGTTGCCCCAGGCGCTTTCTGGGATCTCGATACGCTTTTTCTTGGTGCGTCCGGTATTGATCTTGTTCTTGACCTCCAGATAGCGGGTCCCCGTGTCCAGGTAGTGACGCTGGCGTATCTTCTGGCGCCGCAGGTGCTGGTTGTGGTGGATGGTGTAGGTGAGGGCGTCCGGGGTGTCGAAGTAGAGGGTGGTGTAGCGTGCCCGCCGCAGCCCATCGATATCCTGCACGTAAAACAACGGCTCCCAATATTGGGCCATCTCTTGAAGTGTTTGTCTGTTGGTGAGATACTTGGTGTCTGTGCGGTTCATCAGCTTGACAGCGTTCATCTCCTCCAGGGTGATGGGCTGCATCTGCGCCAGCACCTCGCCGATGAAGGCAAAATGATCGTTGTCCTGATATTGTCCACCCATCATGCTATGGCATTATTTAACGGATGTATTCAAACTCCTTGACGGATATCAGTTTGCCGTCGGGAGAGTAGTTGTACTGTTTGTGTTTGGTGCCATCGCTGTTGTATTCGAACTTGCGGATGCGGACTGGTTTGTTCCGCTCGTCATACACCACTTCCTGCTTCACCTTTCCGTTTTCGTTGTAGGTATAGGTGCAACGGTTGGTTTGATGGCCGGAGGAGTTGTATTCTATCTCTTCCACCTTGCGGCCATGAGCGTCATATTTGGTGACATGGTCCAGATATCGGGTGCCCTTGCCGGCATTGCCGCGATTCCATTCCTTGATGGTCAGATTTTTCTTGCTTTCCTTCTTTGAGGTGCTCTGAGCAAATACAAGGCCCATGGATAGGGAAAGTATACATAATAAAAGGAGTATTCTTTTCATTGTCTTTGATGCTTGGAAAGATACCATGAGTGAAAAAAGTGGCTAAGGTTTAAGGGTGATCTCAAAGCGGTCGGGTATCTCCACGATAGCATCCGGCTCGGTGACGGAGATGGTCTTCTGCACCACCAACGGGATCTCGTCTTCGTTGTAGATGCTGGTGGTGAAGACAATGTAGTCTCCTGGGGTCACCTTTTGGAACATGAAGATGCCGTCAAGGCCGGCGCGCACATCGTCGCACGGGAACGACTCGCCCACGCGCTGCAGATACATGCGGTGCCCATAGGCAGGGCCGGTGCTGAGCACATTGCCGTTCTTGTCGATATAGGTGGCATATACCTGCCCCCTGATGATGGAAGTGCCGTAGGCTTTGCCGTCGTGGATGTAGATGTCGGGTACGGTGACGGTTTCGCCATTGCCCACGGTGACGGTCTGGCTTACGGCCACGCGTTCGCCACTAGGCAGGGTGGAGTAGGCGTAGATGGTGTAGGTGCCTGGGCGGAGGTATTTGAAGACGTAATGGCCAGTATGGTCGGTCTCCACATCGTCTCCATAGAAGGTCTCATTGCCATAGACAATGAAGACGTCCTCTTTGGCAGCCACCACGGTGTCCTTGTCCAGATTATAGTTGTCGTCGGGATGCAACACCAGAAAGACGTTGCCTTCGACGGTGCCGCGGCCGCCCGTGCCCTCGCCTCGGTTACAAGAGGAGATTGCCAACAATGTGACTGCCATCAGCAGGAATGTCAGGATCTTTTTCATGACTTTAAGGCTGTTAGAAGTTTTTTTTGAAATGATTTATTCATAAAGGTCAATCCACTCGTAGGTGTTGCCCTGGTGGTCGAGGAAACGGATCAGGTCTTCCCGCCGGATGATGAGGGAGGCCGTGTTGATGCAGGGATGAAAACTCACCTTCTCGGCTTCCTGGAGCTTCTTGTCGATGAAGACATGCACATGATGGTCGGTGTCGTTGATAAGCCCGAAGGGGGTCACCGAGCCGGGCATGACACCTAGGTATTTCATCAGGCGTTGCTCGGAGGCGAAACTCAACTTCCCTTGATGCAACTGCTTCTCAATGGCGTGGATATCCATATTCTGGTCACAGTCCAGCAATACCAGATAGTGGCGGTTGCCCTTATGGTTGCGGAAGAACAGATTCTTGCAGTGCTTGGCATCGTGTCCGGCCCAATATCGTTTGGCTATCTCGATGGTGGGTGCTTCCGGATGTTCCAGATACTCAAACGGGATGTCGAGTTCTTGCAGCAGTTGGTAGAGCTTGGGGTCACCGTTCATAGGGCAGTCAGAACTTAGTTAACCATGACTTTGCGGATGGTCTTGCCGGTGGGGGTATTGAGTTCCAGCATGTAGAATCCCGTGGCCAATGAGGAGGTCTCGAAGGAGTGGGTGTTCTCGCCGGTGAAGGCGCTGATGTTGTCTGTCAAGATCACTTTGCCAGCGGCATCCATCAGCTTGCAAACGATGTCGGCAGGCTCTGCCACGTTGAATTTGATGAAGAGATGGTCGGTGGCGGGGTTGGGATAGACTGTCAGCTCTTCAATACCACTGTTCTCTTCGATGCTGGTCAGGGTGAAGTAACGCAGGGCAAAGCCGTCGCGCTGGTCGTAGTTGTCGGAGATAAACTGCACTCTCATCTTCTGGAAAGGTACTTGGTAGTCGCCATTCGGCATATTGTTGATGTCAAAACGCTTGTAGAAGGTGGGAGGATTGGTGCTGTTGTTGTAGATGTCCACAAAATCACCCACGCCCAAGTCGAATTTTTCGAAGTTGAAGGCGTAACCGCCGACATATTGATGGTTGATGTTGAATTGGCAGGAGGTCTGGGGCATATAGTTGGTGCCCTCGGTGGTTCCGTCGGTGATGAGGTCGCTCCAGGCGGTGGAGTTGTTGACGATGTTACAGGAGCGGGTAGGCAGGGCGGAGTTGTAGCTGAGCATGAAGCCATAGTACTGGGTATTGGTGTCCACCGTGGCGTTGCTGGTGAAGGTGATCAGCACACTATCCGCATCAATGTTCAGGGTGCCGGAGGGGATCTCTTGGCCGGTGTAGGTGCCAGCCACGCCGGAGGCGGTGGTGGGACCGTTATAGATGGTTACATAGTCCACGCCAGGGTTGAGGTCCATGCGGTCGAAGTTGATGGAATAGCTTATGGCGTCCGGCACGGCAATCATCCAGGAGCAGTCGGGGTTGGCCTGATAGGGCATGGCGGTGTGGGAACCGTCGGTGATGGTGCCGAAGGAGGGCGTCACCCGTTGAAGGCTTTGGCATTGAGGTGCCTGGAAGGCTTTGGAGGGGAAGATGTTGAAAAGAGCTTCCGCACTATAGTCGTAGTGGGAGTAGCCCGCCACGAAGTTGTCGATGGCATAGTTGCCGTTGGAGGCACCGCCCCATCCGTAGTTGATGTGGAACAGATCATCCTCGTCATAGCCGTCCACCACGTAAGCATGGCAGGAGTTGAGCTGGGCCGTGCACCCGGAATAATAGACGGGCAGGCGGCGGTCCATCTGATCTTTCAAGGCGAGGATGTATTCTTCTACCAAGGTGTCAATGTAGCTGCCCCGGTAGTAGGTGGTGATGCTCGGGTCATAATAGAAGGTCTGACGCAACTTGTTCTTGGCATCTTCTGTCTGCGCACCTGAACCGTCAGCATTGTAGTTCATCCGGATGGAGACGCCAAAATGATAGGCCAGACGGGAGATCTGGTTGGCATAGCTGGTGGGCACATTGCACATGGCCTCATAAACATAGTGCTCATTGTTGAAGTTGACGGTCTGGACACCATAGCCTTGAGGTATATAAGACACCATGCCGATGCCATGCTCAGGCCAGCGATGGTAATACATAAGCTGCGAGGCAGCCAGCGCCACGCAGCCGTTGGGCACGCGGTAGTCATAATAGGCACCGGCGTTGACATCCCACGGGCAGTACGTGTTGTAGTATTTGTTCTGGTTCCAGAAGGAGGTCAACAGGGGATCCACCTTGGTGCCCTTTTCGGCGGAGGGGGCATATTCTGGAGCCATATAACGGTCCCAGTTGGCCGCAGCCTTGGGCAGGGCTTTCAACTGCTTGCTCTCGGCAAAGGCAATCTCCTGCTCGTAAAGCCACAGCAGGTCACGCACCGGCGGGATCATGACAAAGGGCCCTTCAAAAGAGTAGGCCAGCACGGGAGGCGTGGTTGTGGAGGCGGAGACCAGGACAAAGCCCTCTTCGCCAACACTGTAACGGTACAGATAGCCTTGGCCTTCTTTGTTCAGCAGGAGCTCCTCAAATTTGAAGTTGGGCGTGTCACCCGCTTTCATTTTCTGTTTGTCCATCAAGAAACGCTGGCATACTTGGTCTGCCTGAGCTTTGGTGACGGACTGTGCCATGCCCTGAACGCCTGCAAACAGACAGGCAAAGGCGAATATCAAGGTGATAAGATTCTTTTTCATGTAAGTGTCTTTAATGTATTTTTAATGAGGGCGCAAAGATATAAAAAATTGGGAAATAACAACAAGTGAAGAGTGAACAGTGATCAGTTGTCAGTTAGAAGTTAGAAGTTTGGAGTTAGAAGTTGAAACCCTTAATCGCATAAACGTTAAACTGTAAACCATTAACCTTCTTAACTTCTTAGTTTCTTAACTCCGTAACCCCATAATTTAATGGTTTCATAATTTAATATCTTCATAAAAAAATGTATCTTTGCCCCGAAATTATAAAAACAATGCGATTATGAAAAGATTCTACGCTCTTGCCTTCTTTTTGCTCTTAATTGTGACAGTTCCGAAAGCCCAAAACCAATATTGGAACTATCAATCCCAAAACTATGTCACCAACCCGACCAGTGCTGTCTCTATTGTGCATAGTAACGGGATGATCTATTTTTTTCAGGCAGATGTAATAAATTCTACCATGTCTGTGACCGAAATAAATCCAGTTACCATGTTGCCCACAGGGAATGACAAGGGTTTGTCAACATATTCAGGTCTTACTTTTGAAGGAGGGTTTGAGGATATGAACGGAGACTTTGTCCTGTATGGATATCGAAACAACGGCAATAGCAGTTTATTTCCTTTTTATATGGTCATTGACCAATATATCCCCTCGGCTTCCATCAATTATTTAGAAAATACGAATATAAACGGCCGCTTTGTGAGAGGGTGCTCAGGTTATGATGCCTACAACGACCCCGTTTATGTGTTTGTTATGGACAATGGCAAGCTTTTTGTGGCCGAACCGCAAAGTCAAAATGCTAACTATATTGCCACACAAGGTCTTGGCTATCCCTATCAGGACATCTCTTGGGATGACACGCACCAGCAGTTTATTGCCACAGGGACAGCCCCGGCACCTTCAGCCCAATATTCCCCGGGACCGTTCGTGGAAATGTTGCAGGCGGACCTTCCAGCTGCACAGCAGAATCCCAACAACGTCATGAGCGCAACATGCCAATATTCCATTCACAACCAAAATATCCTGAATGGTGCGGAATTCCAAACCTTGCATGTCCAAATTGACGATGGACACCTCCTGCTTTACCATGATCTGCGAAGGGACCTGGGGGATGTTGTTTGGCTGACCCTCGTCAAAGAATACTATAACAACAACCACAATGTTGTCAGAAGCAGCACCTTTGAATACCCGGCGCACAAGCTTTTTGCTTTGGACATGATATATGATGACATCAACAATAGGTTGAACCTGCTCACCGAACTGATGTACTGCGATGAAAGTGCAATGCCACAGCAGTTGGCGCAGGTGGATCCTTACACTCTGACAGGCATGAATGTGATTCAATTGGATGGTGGGTATGGGGTGAACGCTCCATGCCCGAGCGAGGCCAATCCAAATATCTATGTTTACGGCACAATGCTGGACATGAACCGTCTGTCTTTCAACTATCACAATCCATGCGGACCTGTCTTGATATCAGGAGTTGTGAATGCTGCCACCAGTATTTTGACCGAGACCTGCGATGTGACAGCTTCCGCCTGCGATGTCCCTTTGGTTGTCACAGACAATAACACTAATCCCGTTATATTTCCTTATTATTCCCAGCCCACCGCCCCCAATCCAATTTTAATGACAGATATTTCAACAGGTTTTTATAATGACTACATCTCTGCGGGTATTGTCTGTCTGGACCCTGATGTCTGTTCCAACCAACGCTCCAACCAATCCAAAAGAACTCAATCTATGGACACTCCGATTAAACCAGAAGTGACGGTCTTGGAAAATCGGGGGCTCATCTGTAACGGTTTCAATGGGAAAACGACGGTCTGTCTGTATGATATGGCTGGAAGAATGATCTGGAGCACCCGCACCGTTAATGAAGTGCAGAATACTTTTCCAACGCTGAAAGGCATGTATATGCTAATGGCGATGGATGATTTTGGAAATCAAGCCGTTTGCAAAGTCCTAATTCCATAATACCTCCCTTGCATGAAACGGATTTTGATCATATTGTTCACATTGTATGGGGTTCTCTTTCCTCTAAATGTGTTTTCAAAGGATGACATTCCCTCCGGTAGGGAATTCTGGGTGGTGTACCCAAGGGCATTAAGTGTCAGCGATTCCATCACCTTGTTTATTGTCGGTGACACCTCCTGCACTGGTTACTTGGAAAATACCTTCTTGAATTATCACGTTTCTTTTGTGGTTGATGCTGGAAATGTCACCCGGATAGTGGTGCCGTTTTCGGTAGTTGGCACCTCCTTTCCTGACGGTCCTATAAACAACCCTGCCATAGCTCAGTCGTTGGATTATCATCAGAATGGATTGTTTTTGCATGCTTCAAAAAATGTCTGTGTTTACGTGTCGTCAGCAAGCACCCTCCTCAGTTCACACAGCAATAGCAGCCCAAAACAGTGTGGAGATCCACCATTGCCATATTCACCTATCGCAACCTCTTTGTCAAACATGTCCTATAAAACACCTTTATACCCTCTTCATTTCAGCGTGTCAGAGCATTTGGATATGGATTACGACATGTTTTGGTATTTTCAAAATTTTTTACCGCCATCCAATTGTTATTGCAACATAACAGCCTTGGAAGACAGTACCATTATATATTCTTATCGATATAACCAATTAAATCAAGCAATTATTTGCGACACCATATCTCTAAACCATAAAGGACAATCCGTAATTTTAAATTTACTGTCTATCACAAGTTTTTCCTTCAAGACCAACTGCAAGAAAGTCATCAGCTACCTTTTTTTCCATTTTTTCCCTTTGGCCATAACTGAAACATTTCCTGAGAATTATGATAATGAATGCTACACTGCACATGTTATCCCGTTGGCACATTCCCGACACTTGTTCTCAGGCTCTGATTTTTTATGTAAGAAACTGTTCAGCAATCGTTTTGACAAAGGGATAGCTTTGGCAGGTGGCTTTGATTGGGGGTTGATTTATAGCGGAATGGGTAATAGTGGTATAGTGTCTGCCTATTCTTTCAATGATTATATCGACAATTATCTTCCGGATGGCTATCTCTCTCCCCCGGCTTTTTCGGGATTGACAACGAGTGCGAACATTCCTTATTATGGTGATACTACGCATTACATAAACATACCCTATTCTTTTTTGCGATCATCGAATCCCAGAAGATTCAGTTTCTCCAATGGTCCCCTCTTTTTTATTTGCAAGTCAAGCCTACACACCACTTCAGAACCGCATTATGGGATTGTTACCCATTATAGAGGTTGCGGAAATTACATATATACTTCCCCTCTCACCACCCAACCTGCCGAGCGGATGGTGAGGAAGTGGATCTATCCCACCACGCGCGATAACCTCAGGCGCACGCTCGTCACCACTGCCGGCGACTCGGTGATGGTGCCCTGCGACTCCCTCTATGCGGATGTGCAGATCTATGTCCACGAGGACGGCATCGGCAGCACCTACTTCAACGGCCAGCTCATCCCGCCCACCGCCTTTGACTCCTTCCCCATGACCCACGGCGACTACTGGGTCACCCAGCTCTACTTCTACAATAACGACATTCCGGAGCTTATCCGCATCGAGAACGAGCACGGCTTCTCGGCCTACGTGGACGAGTTCGGCTACAACGTGGGGCCCGCGCCCGCGGGTCACCATGAGATTGACGACATCACCTACCTCTACTACTACCACAGCGGTGCCTCCGGCTGTTACAGCGCCGAGGCCTATCAGGATTGCTACACGGGTCTCAGTCTCCACAACAACGACACCGTCTATCGCTGCGTGGGCGACACGCTGCACCTGCGCGTGGAGTACAACCCAGACTCCGTGCCCGTGGAGTGGATCTACAACGGTGACTCCTACATGGCCTCTGAACTCACCTTCCTCCTGCCTTCTGTCGATACTCTCACTGCCCAGCTCGTGCTGCACTACGACGGCTGCCCCGACACTTCGACCACCTTCATTATCGTGGTGCCCCCGCCCGTGTTCGAGGTGTGCCATGACGACACCCTCTGCCACGGGGCGCAGCTCTCCGTGCAACAGCCCAACGTGCTGAGCTACCTCTGGAGCACCGGAGCGCACACGCCCGCCATTACGGTGGACAGCGCGGGCACCTACTCGGTGACCGTCACCAACCTCGGCTGCAGGGCCGAGAGCGACCTCTTCACCATCGACCTCTACCCGCAGTCGTCCGTGGAGTTCGGCAACGACAGCATCCTCTGCGAATTAGCCACCTTGCTGCTGGACGCCACCCAGCCGCACCCGGCCCAATATGTGTGGCAGGACCAAAGCACCAACACGACCTACACCGTCTATGAGGACGGCCAGTACTGGGTGGTGGTCACCGACCACTGCCTCGGCGCCAGCGACACCATCGCCGTGGGCTACCTCACCGACTTCACGGTGGATCTCGGTCCCGACACGACCCTTTGCGAGGGCAGGACGCTGACGCTCTCCGCAGACGCTACCTTCTGCGACTACGAGTGGCAGGACGGCTCAACACAGCCCACCTACATCGTGCGGCACCCGGGCACCTACAGCGTCACCGCCAGCAACAAGTGCTTCGAGCACGGGGATGACATCACCGTGGAGTACGAGCCGTGCGACCAGGAGCTGTGGATGCCCAACAGCTTCACCCCGGACGGGGACGGCCTCAACGACCTCTTCCTGCCGGTGTTCAGCTACCCGGACGAGGTGGAGAGTTACGAGATGACGATCTACGACCGCGGCGGCATGGTGATATTCATGACGCACGACATAAATACGGGCTGGGACGCCGCGGGCGTGCCCATAGGCACATACGTCGTTTTCGTCCGCTACAAGAGCCGCGGCCACGAGACGAGGGATGTGACGGGAAGCGTGACGGTGATCAGATAAGAGTTGTCAGTTATCAGTTAGAAGTTAATCGCCTAATCTCCTCCTTTCTCCTCCTTCTCCTCTTTCTCCTCTAATCGTCTCATCGCATAATCGCCTAATCGGTAAACCGTAAACCCATCAACCCTCTTTCAACGCCCCAACGATTTTCTCGGCGGTGTGCCCGTCGCCATACAGATCATCGGAGAACAGGCCAGGCATCTCTGTCATGATCTCTGCCATCCGGATGATGTCAGAGGACTGTTGCCCTACGATGAAGTTGTAGTGCCGGTTGACGAGTTCCATCCACTCTGTTTCCCGACGCAGGGTGAGACAGTATTTGTGGGAGAAGTATGCCTCTTTCTGCAAGCCGCCGCTGTCGGTGAGCACCAGACGGCAGTGTTGCAAGAGGTAGAGCATCTCCAGGTATCCGACGGGCTCGATGAAGCGGATGGCCGTCTGCCCAAAGGGGAACCCTTGGGTGGCCAGTGCTTGGCGGGTGCGTGGGTGCAGGGGCATGACGACGGGAATGGTGGAGGAGATGTGCTCTAACGCCGTCATCAGCTGGCGCAAGATGTCGGGGGCGTCCGTGTTCTCGGCGCGGTGGAGGGTGCATAGATGGAATACTTCGGGAAGCGTCTCTTGGGGAGGCTTCGCCGAGGCGCGAAAGTGGAGCGCCGCGTCTTTCATGATGTCACCGGTGACAAGAATCCGCTCTTTCGGGATGCCTTCGTCCTTCAAGTGCTGGACAGCCAGTTCCGTGGGACAGCACAGAAGGTCACTGATGCGGTCAGTCTCCTTGCGGTTGTACTCTTCGCGCATGGCCTCGTTGAAAGAGCGAAGCCCTGCCTCTATGTGGCAAAGCCGGATGCCGCACTCCTTGGCTGCCAAGGCGCCCGCAAGCGTGGAGTCTGTGTCGCCAAAGACTACCACCCAGTCGGGGTGCTCTTCTTGCAGGATGGTCTCCAGGTCTTTCCGCATGGTCTCGACCATCTCCTCGTGGGGCAGACTGTGGACGTTCAAGTTGTATTTTGGCACAGGCAAGCCCAGCTGGTCGAAGAAGAGTTGCGACATGTTGGCGTCGAAGTGCTGGCCGGTGTGCACCAAGATCTCCTCCATGCCGGTCGTTTTTTGGACGGCATGGCTGAAGACCGCCGCTTTCACAAACTGCGGTCGCGCTCCGATGACGGTGACAATCTTCATGTGGGCAGCGAGAAGGGATGATTAGCGGTAGCGGATGTTGTCGATGAGCCGCACGGCGCCGATGTAGACGGTGATGAAGCCCATCACCCCCTTGGCCTCGCTGAAACTATGGACGGTCTGCAAGGTCTGGTCGTCAGCCATCTCGAAGTAGTCGAGGGTGAATTCCGGCACCTTGGCGATCTCGCTCTCCACAAAGGCTTTGATCTCGGGCACGTCACCCTGGATTTGTGTGGATTTGAGGAGTATCTGATGAATTTGGGCGGCCGTCTCGAACTCTTCAGGGGTGAGGCGGCGGTTGCGGGAGCTCATGGCCAATCCGTTAGGTTCTCTGACGATGGGGCAGGGGATGATGCGTGTCGTGAACTGGCACTGGCGCACCAGCTCGCGGATGACGGCAATCTGCTGGTAGTCTTTCTCGCCGAAGTAGGAGTTGTGCGGGTTTACCCAGTGGAAAAGCCGTCCTACGATGACGCCCACCCCGTTGAAATGGCCGGGTCTTGCCGCTCCCTCCATCACGTTGGCTACGGAGCCGAAGTCAAACTGCTCGGCCGGTGGGGCAGGGAAGACCTCTTCCACCGATGGGGCAAAGATGTAGTCGGCGTTGTCGCCAATGAGTTGCACGTCGTTGTCCAGCGTGCGGGGATATTTCACCAGATCCTCCTGGTTGTTGAATTGTACTGGATTGACGAAGATGGAGACAAATACGACATCGTTCTCCGCTCTTGCGCGACGGATCAGGGAGAGGTGACCTTCGTGCAGGGCACCCATGGTGGGCACCAGGCCGATGGTCTTGCCTGCCGCACGCATCTCTTGTGCGGCGATGGTCAATGCTTGGATGGATGTTATGATGTTTGCAGCCATTGTGTTAGGTGTTAAAGGTTAACGGATGTTTTCTTGAACCATTTCTTTCAGATATTCGATGATTTCCGGGGAGTTGATGGACATGCCGTCCAAGGCCTCGTAGATCTCGTTGGTGTCGAGGAGGTAGTCCACTTCGTCATCGCGCTTGTAATGGAATAGGAAGCGGATGTCGGGATAGGCGGAGATGGTCAGCACGAGGGTGCCGGCGAGGTCGCCCATCGGGGGACGGTCGATGTGGGTGAGGCCGAAGATGGCGGTGACGACCGTACCGACGCCTACCGTGGATTGGATGTCGAGGGAGCCCCCGGTCATCTCGGTGTTCTGCTTGAGCAGCGGCAGCCCCAAGCCGACCTTGCGTGTGGTCCGCGTGGTGAAGAAGGGGTTGATGACCTTCTCGACCATCTCGGGCGACATGCCGCAGCCGTTGTCCTTGAAGATCAGCGTCAGCGTGTCGGCGGCATGGTCCTCCAGCACCTCCAGGGTGATCTCCGTGGCCTTGGCGCGCGTGGAGTTCTGGAGGATGTCCATTATGTGCATGGAGAGGTCTTTCATGACTTACGCATTTAGCATCATGTACAATTGTCCGGCCACCTCAAAGGTCTGCTCGGTGGTGCCCAATACGGGAATCTCCTCCTCCTTGGCCTGCTCCAGCATGTCCTCGTCGGGCTCGTTGCCCTTGACCAGGATCACGCAGGCAAGCTCTTTCAGGGAGGCGATGGCGATGACGTTCTTGTGCGTCTGCAAGGTAACCCATGCGTGGCCTTCCTGGGCGAAGCCCATCACGTCGCTCAAAAGGTCGGACACATATCCGCCCTTGATTTCATTGCCTAAATTATTTTCTCCAGAATAAACCTTCAGGTTCATTTTTTCGATAATGTCTTTTACGGTCATATTTGTTGAATTGTTGAATTGTTGAATATGTTTGTCGAAAAAAAAACTGATAACTGACAACTTCTAACTTGTAACTCCTAACTCGAGCAGCACTTCCCTCCCGTTCTCGTGGTGCAGAGCCATGCGGAACTCGTCGAAACTGCGGGTCTCCATGCGGAGCCAGCAGGGCGAGAAGGCGATGCGGTCGGGGAAGTGGGCGTCGGAGCTGCGGGTGAAGGTTTTGTTTTTCAGATATTTGTGTACTTTCAGAATCTCCTCTTTGTTGCCTTTGTCGGAGAGCTCCACGGCATCGTATTCCAGGTCGAAGGGGATGAAGCCGAGTTGGCCGATGAGGCTGTTTTTCTGCTTGTCGATGTGCGCGGGCACGAACAGGCCGCCTAAGGAGTGCACCTTGTCGGCGATCTGGTTGACGGTCTGGTCGATGGCGGAGGTGAGCAGGCGGGGCTCCTCATAGACGATGTTCATCTCCTCGTCGATCTGCACTTGATCGCCGAAGAAGTCGGGGTCGTTGGGGATGTCGGGAAGGTGTTCGTCAAGGTAGGCTTGGAAGGCGTCGAGCGATTCGTAGTCGGGGAAGTAGCCTAAGCAGTGGGCCTCTTCCTTGGTGGTGATTTCTGCGCCGAAGAGGACGAAGATGTCGCGGTTGTGGGAGTAGTGCTCCGCCAGCCGACAGTGCCGAGTGGCATTGTGGTCGGTGATGGCGATGACGTCCAAGCCGCGCTGTTTGGCAATATCGATGATATTGTCGGGCGTCATTTCTAAATCACCGCAGGGGGAGAAGAGGGTGTGCGTATGTAGATCTGCCTTGAAGAGGTTCACCGTGTTGTGTGTTTTATCGGGCGGCAAAGATACATTTTTTTGTTTTATATTGCTACCCCGGCCTGCGGCCACCCGTTGAAGGTTTTACCTTCTTTTCCTCCTCACTCGGCATAGTCAAAGCACACTTTGTCTCTGCACTCGTTCCTTCGTCAAATCTTTAAAAGAGGGGGAATTTTAGGGTGCCCGCACGGCTGTGCGGACAGGGAAAACGATGAACGTCAGCTCGCTAGCAGAGAATGAAAAGTTTGTATATCTGCCTAAGAATAGAGTTGGTCGGTATCAACCGCAAAATAAAAGGCAGGCAAACCTTTATGTCATTACCGAAATGATTGTTGTGCGAAATGTGCATGACGGTAATGTCTTTGTTTTTCCGTGCGGCACGAAAGTGCCGCACGGAACTTATTCCCCTTCTATTGTAGAAGGGGTGCCCGCAGGGCGGGGTAGTAATATGGATTTCTATCCCTTATAGCCTCTCATCTTCGTGTTCACAGTATTTGATTATAAATCTTCTTAAGTCATCCAACACCAGATCCACATGTTGCAGGACATCGTAATCTGTTGTGTGGAACACAGTTAGTCCAAGCCCTTCAAAAAAACTATCCCGTTGTTTGTCGTAATCAAACTTTTCATTGTGTGAGCCGCCATCTATTTCCACGACAAGTCCAAGTCTTCTGACGTAAAAATCCACAATATAATTTCCGATGACTCTTTGTCTGTCAAAATCGAGTCCGTGAAACAGTTTGTTGCGCACCTGAAGCCAGAAGGCAATTTCTGCTAAATTTCCAGCCTTTCGGTTTTTACGGGCAAACCCCAAGAGATCCTTGTTTTTAGGGAGATTATAGACGAAGTGGTCTTTGATTTTGATTCCGTTGATGATAGTCATTTTTTTATTAGGTATTAGGATATTTATAACTACCCCGGCCTGCGGCCACCCCTTCTTAAAAAGAAGGGGAATTGGCGCCTCGTGACACGAAAGCGCCACTGTGTGAATATTAGGAAGTGTCGTTTCCAACGTGCCTGTCTTTTTGGGGTCGTCATCTGGATTGTTGCTTTTGTTGTTACTATGGCACATCGTTCATCGCTATGCTTCGCCTCGAATAGTTAGAACTCCACATAATGCCGCAGCCGTTCCATCAGCTCGGGGTAGGCGTGGGTGATCTCCTGTAGCTCGGTGAAAGAGTGGATGGCACCATGCTTTTCCCGGTAGGCGAGGATGGTCTTGGTGAGGTAGGCATCGAAGTAGGGGTGTTGGATTAACTCCTTGTAGGTGGCTGTGTTGAGGTTGATCTTACGCACATCCCCTGGACGGAGGAAGAAGTATTTCCTTAGCAGGGCGGTGTCGATGCTTTGCAACACATAGACCTCCTTCAACTGCTCAAAACTGTAAAATCCGCCCAGCTTGTCGCGATACTCCACCAACTTGGCGGCCCGTTTGCTGCCGAATTGGGGCACCGTCTTGATGGCATCGGTGTCGCAGCGGTTGAGGTCGAGGCGGACGACCTCGTACATGGGCTTCCGCTCATACTTGCCGTTGCGCGGGTTGGTGTCTCCCCAAGCATAGCGCCGCCTCTCGTAGGTGCGCCCCCGTGCCCGTGCCGCCGCGAGGGAGTCCGCCAGGCGCGTCTGCTCTGCCTCGAAGGCCTCCACTTGCGCCTCAAAAGCGGTGAAGTCGTAGGGCTCTTTCTGCTTGCCATCATACAGATAGTAAATCAGATAGCTGCTCAATATCAGGGCCGCCAAGGCCATGGCCCCCGCCCATTCGCCTTTCGTGAAGTTGAAGTTCGTTTTCATGCCGCAAAAATAAAAATAATT
The DNA here is from genome assembly GCA_017544105.1 of Bacteroidales bacterium. GTDB lineage: Bacteria > Bacteroidota > Bacteroidia > Bacteroidales > WCHB1-69 > F23-D06. The sequence goes on along the minus strand of JAFYEU010000063.1, from coordinate 19,780 downwards.
TTAATAAACAGCAATTAATTATAAATATTTGCAATCGTTTGTAAAAATACAAATATTGGTGGAGCGTTAAAGATGGATACGTTATAGTCTCCCACGATGTTTGAACCTCGTCCGTTGTCTGCAACTCCTCTTTGCTTTTTCTCACGCGGATTTTTTTTCTTTGTGTGGATGACACAATTTGTCTCCAAACTATTAACTATGAACTTTGGCCGTTGGCCGTTAGCCATTAGCCATTAACCTTGAACTACCCATAACTATTATCTGTAATCTATTATCTATAATCTATTACTCTTCTCCTAACTTTTAACTCTTAACTTTTAATTATTAACTTTTAACGCCTTGTCACCATTCCCCCAAAAAAATGTATCTTCGCCGCCTGTTTTTTGAAATGGTTATCCTATGATACAGGACTCGTTATCTTTGAAATCCCATTCAATAGTCGTCTGGCTTGTGGCTATATGGTCGCTCTGCGGCGCGCTTTCCGCACAAAACATCACCGTGAGTGGCCACATGTACGAGAAGGGAAGCCGTGAATCGTTACCCGGCGGACTCATCTATGACCCCGTGTCGCAGAAGTTCACCAATGCCAACAGTTACGGTTTCTATTCTCTCACCTTGCCATACCATGATGGCCTCTTCTTGGTCTTTAACAACTTCGGATATGTGAACGACACGCTTCGAATCACCGCTGCCGAAGACCGCGAGTACGACGCTTATCTGTCGAAGGTGCAACTGTTGGAGACGGTGGACATCACCGCCGAGAAGACGAGCACCGAGCAGGTGCAGATGAGTGCCATTAAACTCTCTACCAAGGAGATCAAGTCTGTCCCGATGCTGTTCGGCGAGAAGGACGTCTTCAAGACGCTGCTGCTGATGCCTGGCGTGCAGTCAGCTTCCGAGGGCACCTCCGGCATCTACGTGCGCGGCGGCGGCCCCGACCAGAATTTGATCATCCTGGACGAGGCCACCATCTACAACGCCAGCCATCTGCTGGGCTTTTTCTCAATCTTCAACGGCGATGCCATTAAATCCGTGGAACTTATAAAAGGCGGATTTCCGGCTCGTTACGGAGGGCGTCTCTCTTCCGTCATCGACATCAACATGAAAGACGGCAACAAAGAAAGTTACCATTGCGAAGGGGGCGTCGGGATCATCTCCTCCAACGTGATGGCGGAAGGGCCGATCATCAAAGACAAAGCCTCTTTTATGATTTCCGGGCGCACCACCTATATGGACCTGTTCATCGTTCCGATCATGAAAATCATGAGCAAAGGCTCGACTGCCGGCTACTATTTTTTCGATTTGAACGGCAAATTCAACTTTAATCTCGGCAAGAAAGACAAACTTTATCTCAGCGCCTACTTCGGTCGCGACAAATTCCACATGGCCCAAAGCGATGGCCACGTCGGAAATTCTGACAAATACCGGGTAGGTCTGTTTTGGCAGAACGCCACGGCCACTGCCCGATGGAACCACTTGTTTACCAATAAGATATTCTCTAATCTGTCGTTCGTCTTCAGCGATTACAAGATGAATACCTACATGAGATACAAATATTATTATGGCCCGAACGACCCTGACAATGAGTCGTTCAGTTCCGACTTCAACTCCGGCATCCGCGACTATACGTTGAAATATGACATTGCCTACCATCCCAATGCCTCACATCATCTGCTTGCGGGTGCGGCGGTCACCTATCATGAGGCCCGCCCCAACGCCATGACCGTGAAGGCAGATTCCCTCACGCTGCGGCAGGCGGAGAAGGAGCGCGGACTGGAATATGCTGTTTATGTGGAAGATGAGATTAATATTCGCAATCGTTTCCGCATCAACCCGGGTGTCCGGCTGGTGGCATTTTCGGTGCCGCACAAGACCTGGTTCTCGCCTGAGCCACGACTCTCCATGAGCTACAACTTCCTGCCGAATCTGGCCCTTAAAGCCTCCTATGCGATGATGAGCCAGAATATGATTCTGTTGAGTACCAGCACGATAGGATTGCCAACGGACTTGTGGGTGCCCGTCACGGACAGAGTTCGCCCGCAACGCTCGCAGCAGGTGGCCCTTGGCCTCCATTACGACTTGAAGAAGCCGAAACTCTCTTTTTCCCTGGAGGGCTATTACAAGCGGATGAACAACATTTTGGCCTATAAGGAAGGCACTTCCTATTTTACCGATCTGATCGAACAGGTCTTGGAAGAGAGCCTCGGGGAGCAGTCCCAGGGTCAGTGGGAGAACAATGTGACCGCTGGCAAGGGCTGGTCGTATGGCGTGGAATTTCTGGTGCGCAAGGAGGTCGGAAAGTTCACTGGCTGGATCGGCTACACGCTGTCGTGGGCCAAGCAACAGTTCGACGAGCTGAACTTCGGCGAGCCTTTCTTTGCCCGCTACGACCGCCGACACGACGTCTCCATCGTGCTGATGTACAGCCCCAACAAGAAGATCAACCTCTCGCTGTCGTGGGTCTTCGCGACCGGCAATGCCGTCACGTTGCCTACTTCGGTTTACGAGGCCCAAACCCTGGAAAGCAGCCTCAGCCAGCTACTGCCGTCGCAAGAGGATTTTATTGTTAACTCCACCGGATTTGTCGAGAACTACGGCAAGAAAAATGATTTCCGCGTGAAGCCGTTCCATCATCTGGACATCGGAGTGCAGTTCATCAAGCCGCATAAGAAAAACAACGGACAAAGCATTTTTGAAATCAGCGTTTACAACCTGTATAACCACCATAATCCCTTCTTCTACTATACCGAGCAGGTCTTCGTGAATGGAAAGGCTGAATATCGGCTCAAGCAGATCAGCATTTTCCCGATCATACCCACGTTCACTTATCATTTCAAATTCTAAATCGTCGTTGCAATGAATACCCAAACAATATTTCGAATGCTTGTGATGATCGTTGCGATCACACTCTCTGTGCTCTTCACCGCTTGTGTTGACGAAGTGCAGATTGATCGGGAGTTTGACGAGTCGCAGAAGCTGGTGCTTTACAGCCGCCTCTGTCCACAGCTGGACACCACCTACATTTTGCTGACCAATACCACGTTGCTATATACCAGTGCTCCTCAGGAGACCTTGCATCCTGAAAACGGGGTGGTGGAGCTCTCTGCCGACGGAAACCACTGGGTGCGGGCGGGCTATCTGTCTGACAAGCAGCGTTTTTTTCTTACGAAGCAGGAGTTTCCCATTGAGGAGGGCGGTACCTACTACATCCGTGCGTCCTATCCGGGTTACGAGGATGTGTCCGCATCCTGCACGGTACCGTACTCACACGATGTCGGTTTCCGTTTTGACACGGTGTCGGCCAACGGAGATGTGCATCTGGGCGAGATCTACAACTGGCCGCACCGGGATGTCTATGCCGAGTGGCGAGACGTGCCTGGCGAGGCAAATTATTATGCGCTGATGCAAAAAACGTTGTTCACCCATCATGATTTTGGGGATGGGGACGATCCTGTGATCATCTCCTATTACTGGGATTATTATACGGTCTGGATGTATCGCAACAACAAGGACTACCGCTATGTCTCCGACGAAGGCTCTGATGGTGCGCTCATGCGGTTCATGGTGGAGGAAAACCTCTCCGAAGAGGGTGACGACTACTGGGACGAGGACGAGGGGGAAGACGAGGACGAGGGTAATACCTATTATTTGATTTTCCTGGACCGTAACTGTTATCTGTATGAGAAGACGTTAAACGACAATGATCTGGGCTCGGATATGAGCTTCCTTCTATTGGAACCTGTACATCCCTACACCAATATCGAGAATGGTTTCGGGCTGTTCGGGGCCTTTTGCATGGTGCCTGTTCCGACGCGATAAACATTTTTTTATTTTTGCCGATCTTTTTTAGGAATCATAAACATTGAAGATAATGAAGAAAACCGTATTTCTGACTGGCGCCACCGGTGTGATGGGATGGGCCGGTTTGCAAGAGCTGCTCAAGAAGAGCGACCATTATAATATAGTAGTGCTGGCGCGCAAAAGCGAGAAGAACATTCAGAAGCTTTCGCCTCTGATGGACCGCATCAAGGTGGTGTGGGGCGACCTGACCCGCTTCGAGGATGTCCTCGCGGGCGTCACGGGAGCCGACTATGTGCTCCACGTGGGCGGCATGGTCTCCCCGTCGGCCGACTACTTCCCCAAGAAGACTCTCCATGTCAATGTGACGGCTGCCAAAAATGTTGTCAAAGCTGTTCTGGCGCAACCCAACGCCGATGACATCAAGACGGTCTATATCGGCTCTGTGGCGCAGACCTCCGATCGCAATGCGCCGATGCACTGGGGCCGCATTGGCGATCCTGTCTGTTCCAGCGTTTATGACCATTATGGCATCAGCAAGATCACCGCGGAGCGTATCTTCGCCGACTCCGGCCTCAAGCACTGGGTTTCTCTCCGCCAGTCGGGCATCCTCTATCCCGGCATCCTCAAGAACTTCGATCCCATCATGTTTCATGTGCCCATCCGGGGCGTCTTGGAGTGGGCCACCGTGGAGGACTCCGGCCGCCTGCTGGCCAACGTCTGCGGCGAGGAGGTGCCCGAGGAGTTCTGGAACCGCTTCTACAACATCAGCAGCGGTCCCGACTACCGCATGACCAATTACGAGTTCGAGTGCAAGATCCTGAAGACCTGCTATTGTCCCAAACCCGAGAAGATCTTCAACCCCCAATGGTTTGTGCTCCGTAATTTCCATGGCCAGTACTATCTGGATGCCGATGTGTTGGAGAACTATCTGCATTTCCGGGAGAACCTGCCGGTAGATGAATACTTTGCCAAGATGCAGAAGTCGCTGCCCGGCTTCTTCAAGCTGGCCAAGCTGGCGCCCGCCTTCGTCATCAAGGGGGCCATGCTGCCGATTGCCTACAAGAAGCGCTGGGGAACGCAGTGGTGGATCAAGCACCATGACATGAACCGCATCCATGCCTACTATGGCACGGAGGAGGCTTGGCGCAATATCCCCGCCTGGAAAGACCAAGACCTGCAGGTCTCCGACAACCCTGCCGACGCTGTCCATATCGACCATGGCTATGACGAGAGCAAGCCGTTGTCGGCCTTGACGCTGGAGGAGATCCAGGCGGCGGCCCGTTTCCGGGGTGGCGAGTTGCTCTCCACCGCCTACTCCGGTGACCCTGCCGAGAAGCTGCAGTGGCGCTGTCATAAGGGCCACACCTTCGAGGCCTCCCCGAAGCTGATCCTGGAGGGTGGTCACTGGTGTCCCGACTGCCTGCCCCCGGCATGGGACTATGACGACCTCAGCGCCCACAGCCCCTTCTTCGCACAGGTGTGGGAGTATCAGCACCATGGAGAACACCATGTCTATGGCCCCGAAATCTTTGATGGATGGGAAGACTAAAATAAATCGGCTGTTATTTGCGTTATCTTCCTGTCTCTTTATTTTTCAGGTCTTATTCCTATGCCGATGAACCGTTCAATAGTAATGGCCCTGCTGCTGGTATTCCTGCTGTCATTCGCTGTCGCCGAGCGGGCAACGGCGCAGATCGCTCTGGGCATTAAGGTGGCCGGCAATGCGGTTTCGCTGGATGATTTTCAGGATTTCTCCGGCGGCTTTGATCTGGGTGTCTTCCTTCGCGTGGGCAAGGCTCTCTATTTCCAGCCTGAGGTGAGCTACTCTTTCCGGAACACCGACTTCCTGAATATCATCGGCGAGTTCCGGGAGAACTATGCCATGCACCAGCACTTTCTGGATATTCCCCTGCTCTTTGGCTTCCATTTTGTCAATAAGAAGAACTTCAAGATGCACTTTCTCATAGGCCCGCGCGTGGGGGTCCTGATCAACAACCACCTGACACAGGCCGCCACGGTCGGGGAGATGGCCTCCCACCTGCAATGGGGCGGCCAGTTCGGACTGGGCTTCGATATCTGGAGGTTTACCCTCGACGGCCGTTACGACATCTCCGCTGACGGCACTAGCACCAGCGGCTCCGGGTCGCGACTGCAGAACATGTTCGTGATCTCACTGGGCATCAAATTCCTCAAGTAGTCATTTTTTTTTGTGTACCAACCCCAAGATTTCAAATTTCAGTTTCGTTATATATGATGAGTGAACGTGAAAATGCCAAGATAGCCCGATGGGTGGATGAGTGCCGGCAGGGACGGACCAGGGCGCAGCATAAGCTGTTCCGGCATTTCTACGCTCCGATGTTCTCCGTCTGCATGCGCTATGCCGGCAGTCCTGAGGAGGCAGAGGATATGCTCAACGAGGGGTTCTTGAAGGTGTTTTCTAACCTCGACAAATATGAAGACACGGGTTCTTTCATAGCTTGGATGCGGAAGGTGGTGACGAATGCGGCCTTGGACTACCGTCGCAAATATGCGATGAAGTTTGAGACCACCGAGTTGGAGCAGCTGGCCAACACCCCCATCGCCGGGGTCGAGTACAACCAGGCCGTCGCGCAGATGTCTGCCGACGAGCTGGTGGCGCTGATTCAGCAGCTGCCGCCCATGATGCGGACGGTCTTCAACCTCTTTATCTTTGAAGGCTACTCGCATGCGGAAATCGCCGCGCAACTGGATATCACGGAGAGCACCTCCGCCTGGCATCTCAACACCGCCCGCAAACGCTTGAAGAAGGAGATAGTAAAGATGAATGGTGAATTAACAAAGTGATTATGAGTGATTTTGACCAACTGATAAGAGAAAAGGCCGAGCAGGCCAACTACCACTACAAGGCTTCTGCGTGGCGCAGTTTCAAGCGTTATGCGGGTTTGAAGACCGGTGGGGCGGCCCTCTACACCGTCGTGACCGTAGCCCTGCTGTCAGTGGCCACCTTCTTGGTTGTCAAGATGACCCGTCATGCGGAACCCGCCCCGGAGCCCCCAGTGGAGAATATGGCTGTGGCGATGAATGACACGGTAGTCCCTACAGAGGCACCGGTCGAACCGGAAGCCGCCACCCCGGACATGCCGGAGACGATCTGTCGCGATTTTGGTGGTACCCCGAAAGCTGCCAAAACTGATGTGCCGGCCGTCGAGACTCCGGCACCCACAACGCCTGCCGCTCCCGCTCGGAAGACCGAATCCAGGCAAGCTCCTGTCTATGGTATTCCTGTTGTGATCGAGGTGGACACCATCACTCAGATGTGGCCCACGGATGAGGAACTGAAAGAGGGAAATAGCAGACTGTACTAACACTTTGACAGATAAATAAGAAAAAATAGAAACGAGATCTCGTTTCTATTTTTTTTATTTTTGCCGTTGTGGAGTGATGCGAACATGAGGTGGAGTAAGAAACTAAGAAGTTGATGAGGGCATAGTTTCATAATTTAATAACTTCAATTTAATAGAGATGAAGAAACTACTCGTAGTAATGGTGTCGGTCTTGATGCAAGTCCTGGCTTTCGGGCAGGAACGCTGAAGCTGACGCCGGCGCAGCCTTTCCAGTTGGGCGATGAGCTGCGCTACTCGGGCTACGCCTCCGGGCAGCGGAGCCAGACGGTGACGCGCGGCCAGGGCGCGGACGAGACGGTGCAGCTGGTGTTCATCGCGGACGGCAGTCCCTGTCCGGGCGCGGCCACCGTGACGGACATCGACGGCAACGTCTATAACACCGTCCATATCGGCGACCAGTGCTGGATGCGGGAGAACCTGCGGGTGACACGCTATGAGGACGGGAATATGATTCCCAATTACGGAGTGAGCTGGTCTTTTCCCTGCCGCTATGCCCCCAACAATGATGAAAGCCAAGTCCCGGTATATGGGTATCTCTACAACTGGGCGGCCGCGATGGGAGGCGCTTCTTCGTCAGATGCCGTACCCTCCGGAGTGCAAGGTGCTTGTCCTAATGGCTGGCATCTGCCGAGCGAAGACGAGTGGGCAACGTTATGGTATTATATGAATGGACAAACTCGCTATGCTTGTTACACTGGAGGGGACAACTATTTTTCCAAGGCCTTGTCTTCCACTAATGGATGGGATGTCACCACTTATCCCTGCTCTCCAGGTAACGACCAGAGTTCTAACAATGCCAGCGGTTTCTCCGCCTATCCGGCAGGATACTGCTATGAGGGTACCATCTTCGCCTTTGGCTATAACACTCTTTTCTGGTGTGCTACGGATAACGCCATCTTTGGATGGGTCTGTGGAAAGCCCTATACCTATTGGACCTATTATGAGAATGATTCAGCCGGTTTATCCGTCCGATGTGTGAAGGATTAGTCACGTCTGGTGCATTATTTTTCTCCAGAGTGTTCCTATTCCAAAATTTTGATGTACTTTTGCAGCCTGATTACCAATAGGCTTATGCAAACATGTAAGATATACAATGCGTCGGACAATGCGTTGCCGGCGTATGAGAGCGCGACGGCCGCGGGTATGGACTTGCGCGCCAACCTGACGGAGCCGGTGACCTTGGCCCCCGGCGAGCGCAAGCTGATTCCGACAGGCCTTTTCATGGAACTGCCCGAAGGCTATGAGGCCCAGGTGCGCCCGCGCAGCGGACTCGCCATCAAACACGGTATCACCGTGCTCAACAGCCCCGGCACCATCGACCCCGACTACCGTGGCGAGGTTAAGGTTATCCTGATCAACCACTCCGACGTGCCCTTCCAGATTCAGCATGGCGACCGCATTGCCCAAATGGTCATCGCCCAATACCAACAAGTCCAATGGCAGCCCGTCGCCAGCGTGGAGGAGCTCTCCGATACGGAACGCGGCGCCGGCGGATTTGGTCATAGCGGAAAAAAATAGCGTATGAAGAAAATCCTCTTATATCTGTTGCTTTCAACAGTCCTGTTCTTGCCTGTCCTCGACGGCCAGACCAAGAAACAGCGCAATGTGGCTGCTACCGACAAGGCATCGGTGAGCGCCCGCAAGATCGCCGTCGCCTTTACTGACGGACTGAAAGCCTATTATACCGGCAATACCAATGAGGCCCTCAAGGTCTTCAACGGCATCCTGCTCGACAATCCCAAACACGATGCCTCCCATTTCATGCTCGCGAAGATAGATGCCGACAAGAAAGACTACCGTTCCGCCATCGCCCATCTTCAGTCTGCCGCCAAGATCGATAAGAACAATGTGTGGTATAAGGTCGATATGGCCCAGTATTATCAGGAGATACAGGAGTATGCCGCTGCAGCCAAACTGTGGGAACAGATCTGCAAGAGCAAAAACAACAATGAGTATTACCTGATGTCTCTGGCTGGCTGCTACTATGAGATGGAGAAATACGACAAGATGCTCCAGGTGTACGACCGCCTGGAAGAACTGATCGGCTATCAAGACGAGATCACCCAGTACAAAGTTCAGCTCTATCTCGCCATGGACAAGGTGAAAGAGGCGGTTGGCCAATATGACAAGCTCATCAAACAATATCCCAATAACGCGGACTATTATATCAAGGCTGCCACCATCTATGCCACCAATGATATGATAGACCTGGCCATGCCCTATTTTGCCAGAGCCGCTGAACTGGACCCTTCCAATTCCGAATTGCAGGTCAACCTTTTCAGTTATTGGTTTTATGCCAAAGACCAACCCCAAACCACGCATTTCCTGACGCTCGCTTTCCAGTCTCCCCAGACTCCCTGGAGCACCAAGCGCTCTCTGGTGTCGCAATATCTGGCTGCATTCAATAACATGGAAGCCACGGAGAATGCGCAGCGGCTGCTGGAAGAGGAACTGAAGAACGACCGCGACAATGCGGAGGTCTATGCCTACCTGGCCGGGGTCTATCTCGCAGAAAAGAAAATGCAGAAGAGCGCCGACACTTTCGAGCAAGCTTTCAAGCTGGACCCCTCCCTGTTGGCCGACTTCTTCAAACCCTATCTCTCGGCTGTCGACAACCTGAACGAATGGACCCGTCTGCTCCCCTTCGAGGAGGACCTGCTGGAACTCTATCCTCAGAATGCGAATATCTATATCCTGCTTGGGGGCGCCCACGTGGAGGCGAAAAACTACGACAAGGCCATCTCCCTGCTGACCAAAGCCATGACCTTCGCATACGAGAAGGAGGAACTATATAATATATGTAAGGCCTTAAGCGATGCCTATCATCAAAAAGGAGATTACGACAAAGCTTCTGAGTATGATCAGAAGGCACATCAATATAAATTCCAATAACCTATGAGTGAAGAAGTCACCATTCTGGACAAGACATTTGTCAAATATATCCGCGATGAGGAGATCAATGCCGCCGTGGCTCATGTGGCTGCTCAAATCAACCACGACTACCAAGAGGAGCCCCCTTTGATTCTGATTACCCTCAACGGGGCTATCGTCTTCGCTGTGGATCTGCTGAAACAGCTGACCATCAATGCCCGGATCACCTGTGTGAAGCTCTCTTCCTACGCAGGGACGGAGTCCACCAACAAGATCAATCAGCTGATCGGACTCTCCGATGATGTCAACGGCAAGCGTGTCCTCATCGTAGAGGATATCGTGGACACCGGCCGTACCTACCAACATTTGTGGGACATGCTCCATGCCGCCGGGGTCAAGGAGGTGCGCATCGCCACCATGACGATGAAACCGGATGCTTACAAGCTGGACCTGCCCGTTCATTACGTGGGCTTCTCCATCCCCAATAAGTTCGTCGTCGGCCGAGGCCTCGATTACGACGGCTACGGGCGCCAGCTGCCCGATATCTATCAACTGAAGACGGAGGGGAATGGTCGTTAGCCATTAGCTTTTAGCCATTAGCTATTAGCTTTTAACCCGTTAACCTTCTAACCCGTTAACCTCCTAACCTCCTAACCTTGACTTTTAACTCTTAACTGATCATTAATCACTGTTCACTATAAAAAATAACACAATGAATATCATTCTTTTCGGTGCCCCTGGCAGTGGCAAAGGCACACAAGCAAAACTGCTGACTGAAAAATACGGTTTCGATCATGTCTCTACCGGCGACTTGTTTCGCTATGAGATGTCGCATAATACCCCGCTGGGCCTGAAGGCCAAGGAGATCATCAACCGCGGAGATCTCTGTCCGGACGATATCACCCTCGGCATGTTGAAGAACCACATCCAGAGTCATCCTGACAGCAAGGGCTTCATCTTTGACGGTGTCCCGCGCACGATCCCGCAGGCGCAGATGATGGACGACAAGTCCTTCTTCGACACCATGGACATCGACATGGTCCTCTATCTCTACGTCGAGATGGCGGAGGTGGAGCGTCGTATCCTCAAGCGTGCCCAGCTGGAGAACCGCGCCGACGATACCCCCGAGGCCATCAAGGTGCGCGTGCAGAACTTCTTCGACCAGACCATGCCGTTGGTGGACTATTACAAAGCACAGGGCAAGCTGGTGCAGGTGGACGGCATGCAGACTATTGAGCAGGTTTTCGCAAGCCTTTGTGCCGAAATTGACAAACGTTTGGCCTAATGGATGCGCCTGAGCATAAAAGACGTATAGCCCTGCTGGGCTCCACGGGCTCCATGGGCAAACAGTCCTTGGAGGTCATCGCCCAGTATCCCGACCTGTTGCAGCTGGAGGTCATCGCGGCCAATAGCAGCGCCGACTTGTTGATTGAGCAGGCGCGGACCTACAAGCCCAATATCGTGGTGGTGGTCCAGGAGGAGGCCTGGCGCAAGGTGAAGGACGCCTTGCAAGACGAGGATGTCAAGGTCTTCTGCGGGGAGCAGTCGCTGTGCGATGTCTGCGAGATGGAGTGCGTCGATATGGTGCTCTCCTGTATCGTGGGGGTCGCGGGGCTGCGTCCCGTATGGCACGCCATTGAGGCGGGCAAGCAGATCGCGTTGGCCAACAAGGAGACCCTTGTGGTGGCCGGCGAGCTGATGACCCGCAAGGCGGCCGAGAACCGGGTGCCGCTGCTGCCCGTGGATTCAGAGCACTCCGCCATCTTCCAGTGCCTGGTCGGTGAGCAGTTCAACGAGATCGAGAAACTCCTCATCACCGCTTCCGGTGGTCCCTTCCGCGGACGCCGGAGAGAAGAGCTGGCGGAGGTCACCGTGCAGCAGGCCCTCAAGCACCCCAACTGGAGCATGGGCCCGAAGATTACCGTGGATAGCGCCACCCTGATGAACAAAGGACTGGAGGTCATTGAGGCCAAGTGGCTCTTCAACGTGCCCCTGGACAAGATAGAGGTGGTGGTGCACCCCCAGTCGATCGTGCACTCCATGGTGCAGTTCGCGGACGGCTCGGTGAAGGCGCAGCTGGGACTGCCCTCCATGAAGCTGCCCATCCAGTATGCCCTGACCTATCCCTTCCGGCTCGCCAACAGCCAGCCAAGGCTTTCGTTTGCCGACTATCCCAGCCTGACTTTCGAGCAGCCCGACCGGGAGGTGTTCCCCTGTTTGGGTATCGCTTACGAATGCTCCAAGAAGGGTGGCAACATGCCCTGCGTGATGAACGCCGCCAACGAGGTCGCCGTCGCTTGGTTCCTCCAAGGGCGCATCAAGTTCCTGGATATTGCCGAGATCATCCGCAAGACGGTGGCGTCGGCCGAATACTGCGTGCCCCAAAGCGTGGACGAGTATCTGGCCATCGACCGGGCGGTGCGGGAGAGACTGCAAAAAGACTATCGCTAATGGAAGGCTTGGTGGTGAAATCGACGGGCAGCTGGTACGAAGTGCGCTGCGAAGACGGACAGGTGGTGACCTGCCGCATCCGGGGCAAGTTCCGCACCCAGGGCATCAAATACACCAACCCGGTGGTGGTGGGCGACCAGGTGACCTTCGAGATGGAAAACGACGGCGCCGGGACGATCACCCAGATAGCCACGCGCCGCAACTACATCGAACGCAAGGCGACGAACCTCTCCAAGGTCAGTCACCTGATAGCCTCTAATATAGATATGGTATTCCTCGTTGTCACCCTCAAGGAGCCCCGCACCTCGCAGGGCTTCATCGACCGTTTTCTGGTGGCCGCGGAGAGCTTCCGGATCCCGGCGTGCTTGGTCTTCAACAAGATGGACCTGTACGATGAGGATGAACGCGCCGATGTGGAGGCGCTGGCCGATCTGTACCGGCAGATTGGCTACGAAACCCTGTTTACCTCCGTCGTCACGGGACAGGGCATTGAAGCACTGAGGAAGATGCTGGAAGGCCGGGTGTCGCTGTTCAGCGGTCACTCCGGCACGGGCAAGTCGGCCCTGGTCAATGCGGTGGAGCCCTCCTTGCAGCTAAGGGTAGGGGAGATCTCCCAACAACATCACAAGGGGAAGCACACGACCACCTTCGCCGAGATGTTCCCCTTCGCCGGCGGCTACCTGATGGACACGCCCGGCATCAAGGAGTTCGGCCTGATCCGCTATGGCAGAGAGGAGGTGCGAGACTATTTCCCGGAGATCCGCGCCCTGCAGCACCAGTGTCGGTTCAGCAACTGCCTGCACCTGCAGGAGCCCGGGTGCGCGGTGCTGCAGGCGGTGGAAGAAGGCACCATCTCCGCCAGCCGCTATCTTAACTACGTCTCCATTGTGGAAGATGAGGATATGTCGCTCGCCGAGTGGCAGTTGCGGTAGATGTCGGCCATTAGCTGTTAGTCATTGGCTGTCGGCTGTTGGCCGCCCGTGGTAACTTACAATCGTCATTTTTTCTAAATAGCTAATAGCCAATGGCTAAAGGCCAATGTGGAGTGTGCGGTGGGGAAGAGCGGGTTGTTCACATAACGGCCTCAAAAAAAAATATTTATAAACAGTAGGTTGTATAAAAAAAAATGTTACTTTTGCCGCCAATTTGATAATGTATGGATTATCAAAGGGGTAACGGTATATAACCCGTTGATTTTTAAGTAAATAAAAATAAAATTAAGACTAATAAAACAATGAGTGCGAACAAGAAATTAGCCGCAAATGCGCGTAAAGAAGCAAGAAAAACGGTGTACATGGCTCGATTAGTTGATAATCCGACCTCACCGCGCAAGACCAGAATCATGGCAAATGTGATTCGTGGAAAGAATGTGGACTATGCAATGAGTGTATTGAAATACAGTCGCAGAGAGTCTGCAGAGAAACTTTTGAAATTATTGAAGTCTGCAGTTGCCAACTGGCAGGTGAAGAATGAAGGTTCCCGATTGGAGGACGCCGATTTGTACGTAAAGACCATCATGGTAGATGGCGGTCGTATGTTGAAGCGTATCCGCACTGCCCCTCAGGGTCGTGCCAACCGTATCAGAAAGCGTTCCAACCATGTCACGCTCGTGATTGCCGACAGAAATACGGAAAATAATAATAATAATATAGAAGAATCACAAAATTAAAATCAGTATGGGTCAGAAAGTAAATCCGGTAGGCATTCGCCTGGGTATTGTCAGAGGTTGGGATTCTAATTGGTATGGCGGCAAAAATTTCGCCAGTAAGATTGTCGAGGACGACAAAATTAGAAGATATCTCAACGCCAAGTTTTCCAAAGCCGGTATCTCCAAAATTTACATTGAAAGAACACTGAAGGTAGTCACCGTGACTATCAGCACCGCCCGTCCGGGCCTTATCATTGGTCAAAAAGGTTCCGAGGTGGACAAGTTGAGAGAAGAGTTGAAAGTCCTCACGGGCAAAGAGATTCAGATCAACATTGTGGAAGTGAAGCGTCCGGACCTGGATGCACAGTTAGTGGCACAGAACATCGCCCGTCAGATTGAGGGTCGTGTAGCTTACAAGAAGGCCATCAAGACTGCCATTTCCTCCACGATGCGTGCGCAGGCACAGGGCATCAAGATCACGGCTTCCGGCCGTCTGGGCGGAGCTGAAATGGCCCGTGTCGAGCATTTCAAAGAGGGTCGTATTCCGTTGCACACCTTGAGAGCGGACATCGACTACGCTTTGGTTGAGGCACACACCACCTATGGTTGCATTGGCGTGAAGGTATGGATCTGCCGTGAGATCGTGTATGGTAAGAGAGATCTCTTCGCCATCCAGGAAGCCGGCAAGGACACCAAGGCACCGCAAAGACGTATGTTCAGAGGTGGCAACCGCAAAGGCGGCAATGCTCCCCGTAACAACAACAGAAACAATAATTAATACCGACGCCAAGATGCCGGTTATAAAATAATAAGTACAAATACTAAATAGTAAAAGCAATGTTACAACCGAAAAAAACCAAATACAGAAGGCCGCAGAAGGGCAGAATGAAATCCATCACCAAGCGTGGTGCGGAGATTTCCTTCGGCTCATTCGCCATCAAGACGCTGGATCAATGCTGGATCAGCGCCCGCCAAATAGAAGCAGCCCGTCAGGCCATCACTCGTGAGATGAAGCGTGAGGGTCAGCTTTGGATTCGCATATTCCCCGATCGTCCCGTGACCGCCAAGGGTTTGGGTGTTCGTATGGGTAAAGGTAAAGGTACTCCCGAGTCTTGGGCCGCACGTGTCAGCCCGGGCCGTATCCTCTTTGAAGCCGACGGCATTCCATTGGAAGTCGCCCGTGAAGCTATGCGCCTCGGTGCACAGAAACTGCCCGTGCACACCAAGTTTATTGTCAGAAGAGATTATTCAGCAGAAATTTAAGCGTTATGAAACAGTCAGTTATTAGAGAACTTACCACGGCCGAAGTGAAAGAGAGACTGGCCGTCGAAAAAGATAACTTGGTGAAGATGAGACTCAATCACGCCATCTCTCCCCTGGAGAACCCCCATGTGATCAGAGACCAACGCAGAACAATCGCCAGATTGCACACCGAGTTGCGTCAACGTGAATTAAATGAAAATAAATAATATCACCGAATTATGGAAAGAAATACTAGAAAAGTGAGAGAAGGTGTCGTTGTAAGCGACAAAATGGATAAGTCTATCGTAATCAAGGTGGAGCGTAAGATGAAGCACCCGATCTACGGAAAGTTCCTGAAACGTTCTACCAAGTTTATGGCTCACGATGAGAAGAATGAGTGCCATATTGGTGATAGAGTTAGAATTATGGAAACCAGACCTTTGTCCAAGAACAAATGCTGGCGTTTAGTAGAAATCTTAGAAAGAGCTAAATAATTATGATACAACAAGAATCAAGATTAGCAGTTGCAGATAATAGCGGTGCAAAGGAAGTCCTCTGTATCCGCGTTTTGGGTGGCACCAAGAAACGCTATGCCAGCGTGGGCGACAAGATCGTCGTTGCCATTAAGAGCGCCATCCCCTCCGGTCAGGTCAAGGCCGGTACCGTCTCCAAGGCCGTTGTGGTCCGCACCAAAAGACACGTCCGCAGAAGCGATGGTTCCTATATCCGCTTCGATGACAACGCAGTCGTGTTGCTGACCGCCAACGACGAGTTGCGCGGCACCCGTATCTTCGGACCTGTGGCTCGTGAATTGCGTGAAAAACAATTTATGAAGATCGTGTCTTTGGCACCGGAAGTATTGTAATGGTTATTCATCAATAAAGATACAATTGACAAAGACCAATTGGTAAACATTAAAAAAATTAGAACAATGAAGTTGAAAATTAAGAAAGGTGACATCGTCAGAATCATTGCCGGAGATGACAAGGGTAAAGATCATCAGGGCAAGGTCCTCGAGGTGTATCCGAAAGAGAACAAAGCCATCGTGGAAGGTTTCAATTTGATTTCAAAGGCTACGAAACCCAATGCCAAGAACCCCAACGGCGGCATCATCAAGAAAGAAGCTCCCATCCACATTTCAAATCTGATGCTCGTGGACGCTAAAGGAAACGCTACCCGCGTGGGAAGACGTTTGAACGACAACGGTAAATTAGTTAGATATTCTAAAAAATCTGGAGAGGAGATCAAATAATGTACACACCTAGATACAAAGAGAAATATTTTAATGAGGTGCTTCCCGCCCTCAAGGAACAGTTCGGTTTCAAATCCGTTATGCGTGTTCCCCGCATCACCAAGATTTGCCTCAACCAAGGTCTGGGCAAATTCGGTATTGCTGACAAGAAAATCATTGACGCCGGTGTGCAGGAAATGACCATGATCGCTGGCCAGAAGGCTGTCCCCACCAAGTCAAAGAAGGATATCTCCAACTTCAAGTTGAGAAAAGGTATGCAGATTGGCGTGCGCGTGACCCTTCACGGCGACCGTATGTATGAATTCCTCGACCGCCTCGTGTCCGTTTCCATCCCCCGTATCCGCGACTTCCGTGGTATCAGCGACAAGGGTTTCGACGGCAGAGGTAACTACACCCTCGGTATTCCCGAGCAGATTATTTTCCCCGAAATCGATATCGACAAGGTTGCCAAAATAAACGGTATGGACATCACCTTCGTGACGACCGCCCAAAATGATAAGGAGTGTTTAGCCTTGTTAAAAGAATTTGGTTTACCCTTTAAAAATCAGAAATAGTTTATTATGGCAAAAGAATCTTTAAAAGCTAGAGAAGTTAAAAGAGCAAAACTGGTTGCTAAATATAGCGCAAAACGCGCAGAACTGAAGAAGATCATGAACGGCTCCGATTATGATGCTAAAAGAGCTGCCGATATCGCCCTTCAGAAATTACCTCCCAACTCCAATCCTATCCGTTTGCACAACCGCTGCAAGCTGACCGGCCGTCCGAAAGGCTATATCCGCCAATTCGGTCTCTCCCGTATCAACTTCCGCGAGATGGCAATGAAGGGCCTCATCCCCGGTGTAAAGAAAGCTAGTTGGTAATTATTCACTTAAAGAGAAAATAAGATTATGAATACCGATCCAATATCAGATTATTTGACTCGTTTGAGAAACGCTATCCGCGCTAATCATAAGGTGGTGGAGATTCCCGCCTCCAACGAGAAGAGAGCTATCACCAAGATACTCTTCGAAAAAGGTTATATTTTGAACTATAAATTTGAGGATGATGTACACCCGAAGATGATCAAGATCGCTTTGAAGTACCATCCGACCACCAAGCAATCCGCTATCAGCACCCTGGAGCGCGCCAGCCGTCCCGGTCTGCGTAAGTATGTCGGCGTGAAGGAAATGCCCTCCGTGCTCAACGGCCTCGGCATCGCCATCATCTCCACATCCCACGGCATGATGACCGACAAGGAAGCCAAAGCCCAGAACGTAGGTGGTGAAGTTATTTGTTACATCAGCTAATAGGAGGAAACGTTATGTCAAGAATAGGAAAATTGCAAATCGCTATCCCCTCTGGGGTTGAAATCAAAAGAGACGAGAAGTCTAACATCGTCACCGTGAAGGGACCCAAGGGCGAACTGACCCAATATGTGGATCCCCGCATCTCCCTGAACATTGAAGACGGTCACCTCCATCTTACCCGTCCTTCCGACAACAAACGCGACAAGGCTATGCACGGTCTTTACCGCGCCCTGCTGAACAACATGGTGACGGGCGTTTCCCAAGGTTTCCAGAAGAAGCTGGAAGTCATCGGCGTCGGCTACAAGGCTGAAGCCAAAGGCGACCACCAACTGGATCTCGGCCTCGGTTACTCCCACAACATCCTGTTCGATTTCCCGCAGGAGATTACGGTTCAAACCATCAACGAGAAAGGTAAGAACCCGATCATCATCCTGAGCTGCATCGACAAACAGTTGCTCGGCCAGGTGGCCACCAAGGTGCGCTCTTACAGAAAACCGGAACCCTACAAAGGCAAAGGTATCCGCTTCGAAGGAGAGTATGTTAGAAAGAAAGCTGGTAAATCAGCAGAAAAATAACCTTTTAAAATTGTTACTATGGCTTACAAAAAAGAATATAGAAGAAAACGGATTAAGAATCGCATTCGTCGTATCGTCAGCGGTACGGCTGCGCGTCCGAGATTGTCTGTCTTCAGAAGCAACCGCGACATCTATGTGCAGTTGATTGACGATGTGGCAGGTGTGACGTTGGCCTCCGCCTCCTCCAAAATTGCCGGCATTGCCGACCAGAAAGTGACCAAATGCGAAAAGTCAGCCCTCGTAGGCAAGGAGATCGCCCAACGCGCTCTCGCCGCCGGTATCAATGAGGTGGTGTTCGACCGCAACGGTTATCTGTATCACGGTAGAGTTAAATCATTGGCAGACGCTGCCCGCGAAGGTGGTCTTAAATTTTAAACATTAGAAGTATGGCAAACAATAATATCAAGAAAGTTAAAGCTACTGACATCGAGCTCAAGGAGAGAATGGTGGCAGTCAACAGAGTTGTCAAAGTGACCAAGGGTGGTCGTATCTTCAGCTTCGCAGCCATTATGGTGGTGGGCAATGAGAACGGCATCGTGGGCTACGGCCTCGGTAAAGCCCGCGAAGTCTCCACGGCTATCGCCAAGGGTACCGAAGACGCCAAGAAGAACCTTATCCAAGTGCCGATCCTCAAGGGTACGATTCCTCACGCTCAAGAGGGTAAGTACAGCGGCGCTACCGTATTCATGAAACCTGCTGCTCCTGGTACCGGTGTTATCGCCGGTGGTGCTATGCGTGCCGTCTTGGAGAGCGTGGGCGTGAAGAACGTGTTGGCCAAGTCCAAAGGCTCCTCCAACCCGCACAGCGTGGTGAAGGCTACCATCGACGCACTCTCCAAAATGCGCGATGCTTACACCGTGGCCCAAGTGCGTGGCGTCAGCCTCGACACCGTATTCAACGGATAATCCATTTTTATTTCTTATAAATTTTGAACGGCTGTCCTGTCAGGGAGAGCCGTTTTTTTTGTTGAGAGTTAAAAGTTAAGAGTCGTTTGGGAAAATCAGGGGGACTCTGGAATTGCCCTTCATTTTCAATTTCCTATTTTCAATTATAATTATTATCTTTGCCCCGACAATATAAAAATAACACGGCTATGAAAAAGATCCCTGACCCCATTGCCATGAGTTATATCTGTGACGAACCTGAAGCCTGCTCGCACCAGTTTGGAGGCAAATCTCTACAGCAGTCTTTGCCCAACAATCCAACAGTTGAAATCTCCATTGAATACGGAAAACTGTTTGTTTGTGAAGGCTTTGAGGGGGTTGTCCGGT
>JAFYEU010000062.1 GCA_017544105.1 Bacteroidales bacterium | reverse complement strand
CTGGCCGGAGTGAAGGAACTCATCGGTCAAATGGCCGATACACTTCCGATTGCCTTCATTTCTTCCGTGGATGATGAAGGCTATCCGTGCACTAAGGCAATGCTCTCGCCACGTGTGCGTGAGGGCATTAAAGTGTTCTATTTCACCACCAACACCTTCTCCCTGCGCGTAGCCCATTACAAGGAGAACCCCAAAGCAAGTATCTATTTCTGTGACGCCGAGGGTTTCATAGGAATGATGTTACGTGGCACTATGGAGGTGCTGACGGATGCCACCTCGAAGGAGATGATTTGGCGCGAAGGCGACGAGCAGTATTATCCCGGCGGCGTCACCGACCCGAACTACTGCGTCCTGAAGTTCACCGCCACCGACGGCCGCTTCTACAGTGATTTCTATCCTCGTAGTTTTGTGATTGAATGAGTGCTCCATGGTTCTTGGAATCAGCAGAATATGCAGACAAGGAAGAAAGAGAAACACAAAGGACGCTGATGAAGACAATTGTATTGAACACATTAGAGGGAGATGCTGTTTCTGAACAGATTGGCACCCTGATAAAAGGCGATGAAGTTGAGGTTCTCAACACCTCCGACAAGAGAATTGCGCACTGCATGGGTTGCAATATGTGCTGGTTGAAGACGCCTGGCGTGTGCGCCATCAAAGATGACTATGAGGGCATCATCAAGAAGTTGGTTGGCGCGGAGAATCTGTGGCTGGTCTCTGATACGCGCTTTGGATTCGTAGACTGGCACGGCAAGCTGGTGATGGACCGCATTGTGCCGATGCTGAATATGTACATCGAGTTCCGGGATGGCTCGGAGCGTCACGAACTGCGTTACCATCCGCTGAACTTCGGTCTGCTGTATAAAGGTGAGGCCGACCAGGAGTTTCTTGAAGAATGGAGTCGGCGCGTGGCGTCAAACCTTGCCGGGAAGCCGTTGGGTGTGATTAAAATGGGGGAGGGTGAGCCATATATGTAATCATCATCAATGGAAGCCCGCGTGTACAGAAGCTTAGCAACACGGCCAAGATCATCCAGTCGTTCGGCAAAGGGCTCCAGTCTGCTGGATCCAGCTATGAGCTATATTCCCTGTCGGACCGCAGGGAATGGGATGCTGCACGTGACGCATTCATGGGCAACGAGCAGATTATCTTCGCCCTGCCGCTCTATGTTGAGTGTGTGCCGAGTATCATGTTAGAGTTTCTTGAGTCACTGCCAACTGAACGCCGGCAACCAGCGCTAATGTCTTTTATCCTGCATGGCGGCTTCGACGAAGGGCATCAGTTGCGCCTTTGCGAGCGATTCTTGCAATCGTTACCTTCACAGCTGGGCTGTACCTACGGTGGCTGTCTGATTCAAGGCGGCAGTTTCCTGATCCGTTTGCGTGACGATGAGAAGATGAAAAAGGCAATGGATAAGAAACTGGATGGATACACCGAAATGGGTCAGTCGTTTGCTGCTCACGGAAGTTTCATGACCCCTGAGTCCCGCAAATTCACCGGCCCCGAGAAGAATCCATGGATTGTCCATCTTCTGTTCAAGCTATTCATCAAGCGCCTTGTACGCAATAATTTCGACTATTTCGCCAAACAATGGGGCTGCACCCGTCCGCTGGACGACAAACCGTATTTATAATAGAAACAATCTATTTATATGGGTTATAGAAGAGAGGCTATAGATTGCGTAAAGGATTATGTCCTCCCGATCCATCAGCAAATATATGCCAAGTATGATGGGGACTTCGACAGGATTTACTCGGAAGGGTACAACAGCAAGTCGTATCAGGGTAGGGTGATTGAACCGGGGAAGGTCTACGAGCTGAGTTATCTGGAATGTTCCTGCCCCAAGGTGAAGTGCGGGCTCAGGAGCAACCCGGAGAAATGCGAGTGTTCCAGGCAAAGCATATTATTTATTCTTTCGCAACTTGAACCTGACAGTCGGTTCGATGTCCAGATTGTAAATACGATACTCCGAGGGGGCGAACGTTGCACTTTCAGAATAGTAAGACATCCGGTATGAAGCGATTGCCGAATGTCATATCGGAGCTCAGGATAGCAGGCTCCATCGGCCTGCTGTTTTGCGATGTTTCGGGATGGCCGTTTTGGACACTCTATGTACTCTGTGGGTTCAGTGATATGGCTGACGGTTGGTTAGCCAGGAAGCTCCATACAGAGACCGAAGCCGGGGCCATTTGGGATAGTGTGGCCGACATCGTATTCGTGGCCTGCTGCGCCACCCGCTTGTTGCCGGTGCTGGAGATTCCAGCGTGGCTTTGGATTTGGGCTGGGGCGATTGTCATCATCAAGATGG
>JAFYEU010000061.1 GCA_017544105.1 Bacteroidales bacterium | reverse complement strand
GGCCTTCTATCAATTGTTTAAGGACCATGGTTTTAACACCATCCAAATTGAATATCAATTAATGCCGGGTAGTTATTATAATCCGCATTATGTTTCCAGCAGTCCGTCCAAAGCCTTTTTGGACAGAGCGGATTCTTTAGGGTTGAAAATTATTTTGGATTGTCCGGATATTTATGTTGACAGAAGAAAAGACACAGCGTATTTAAACAATCCATCTTTCACTCAATACAACCAAGCGAATAGTATTATTATTGCAACCGAATTTTTTAAAGTTAAGAAGCCAATGGCTAACAGCCAACAGCTAATAGCTAACAGCAAATAGCTAACGGCCAAAGTCAAAAACCTATAAAAACATATCAAAATGAAAACGACAGATTACAAGACTGGAAAAACGGGCCTGCTGCTGACTGCCCTGCTGCTGACAGTGACCTTCTTCGCCGCCGCCCAGAACCCATACCCGCCGTACGACTTCAAACAGGCAAACGCGGACGGCGACACGCTCTACTACCGCATAACCTCTAACACAAACCCTTTCACCGTGGCCGTGACACGATGCTAGGATACCTCCTTCTACAATTTGCAAGTGCCTACCATGACCTACGAGGAACAACTGCCGGGATTCATGCACCCACTTTATGACTACGATACAATGCTTGTCATACCCAGCTCCGTTATCCATAACAACATCACCTATTCCGTCTCCTCCATTGACGAGAAAGCGTTCCTTTACGAAAAAGGCATCCGCAGGATCGAGCTTCCGAGCAGCGTTATCACCATACAAAGCAATGCTTTTGTGCGCTCATCACTACAGGAGATTGTGATGCCCAACGTGCAAACCATCGGTTATAATAGTTTTGGTTCCACACAGCTCACCCATATCAACCTGCCGTCCACCATCAGCTCGTTGGGGGAGAACGCCTTCTCCCACAGCCTTTTGGAGGAGGTGGAAGTTCCCTCAGGGGTCAGCATGATCCCCAATGGCTGTTTTTATGGATGCCCCCTGCGTTCCATCACCCTTCACGAAGGTCTGCAGGCCATAGGAGATAACGCCTTCACTTGTTATTTGATGGACTCTCTGACGCTGCCATCCACGTTGCAATATAATAGGAAAGATTGGGGATTACTCGGGGGATGAACAGAATAACGTCTGTCGACGCATCATATTTCAACAGGGCAGCGAACCCCTGGTGCTCGGGGATATGGCCTTGTATGGCCTCACCCATCTTCAAGACCTTGTTTTACCTGACAATGTGGTCTCTTTAGGAAAGGCTTGTTTCTTCAAATGTGGCATAAAAAACATAGTGTTGCCGCCGTTGGTGACGACCATCCCGGCACACTGTTTTGATTATTGCGATTCTCTGCAGAGTGTCACACTGCCGGAAGGGCTGGAGTTCATTGATACAAACGCCTTCTACAGATGCAGCATGCTTCAGGAGGTCACCATTCCGTCAGGCGTGCAGAGCATAGGGTACAGGGCCTTTATGTCAGGGCCTTCCAACAGGATTTTCAACATGTTGTGCGAGGTGCCCCCTGTGATAGAGCAAAGCGCCATGGGAAATGCAGCTCTCGACACCATTCTCTTCAGGATCCCCTGCCATACCACCGCCGACTATCAGAGCGCAAGCGGCTGGAGCCCGTACGCCAGCAACGCCAACGTGACCTTCTCCGAGCAGTGCACCGGCGTGGAGGAGAGGGATCCCGAGACCATCGCCCTCTACCCCAACCCTGTCGGCGAAGTGCTCTCCGTGGAGTCCTCCTCGGACAACATCTCCCGCGTGGAGCTCTACGATGTGTTCGGCAAACTGGTCCTCTCCCTGTGTGCAGAAGCCAGCTCCACGAACATCAATGTGGCTGGCCTGCACGCCGGCGTCTATCTGGTAAGAATCACCCTCCGCAACGGCAGCGTCCAGACGGGGAAGGTGATGAAGCTATGAGGTTAAGGGGTTACGGGAGGAGAGAAGAGGAGAAGGGAGGAAAACTCCATATTTCTAACTTCTAACTGATCACTATTAACTATTATCTCCTCCTGGTTGGCCAAAAACTTTCGCACTGAGAAATCGTACCATTTTTTTTGTATTTTTGCCGTCTTAAAATATAGAAAGTGCAATTAGATTATGCGTTGTGATTTCAGTAATGTAGATTTCAAGAAAATCTCTCAAGAAAAGAAAGATTTCCGCGAGTGGGAAAAGGAACATGGCATCTCCACCGACTGGATGACGTCCGAGCAAATACCTGTGAAGCAAGTATATGGCGAGGATGACCTTCTCGGAATGGAGCACCTGAACTATGCCGCCGGTATTCCTCCCTTCTTGCGCGGACCCTATTCCATGATGTATGCCTTTCGTCCTTGGACTATCCGTCAGTATGCCGGATTCTCCACCGCCGAGGAGTCCAATGCCTTCTACCGTCGCAACTTGGCCGCCGGTCAGAAGGGTCTGTCCATCGCCTTCGACTTGGCGACGCACAGAGGCTACGACTCCGACCATCCCCGTGTGGTGGGCGATGTGGGCAAGGCTGGTGTGGCCGTGGACTCCATCCTCGACATGCGGATCCTCTTCGACCAGATCCCGTTGGACAAGATGTCTGTCTCCATGACGATGAACGGAGCCGTGCTGCCCATCCTGGCCTTCTATATCCTCGCCGCTGAGGAGCAGGGTGTCAGCATGGACAAGCTGTCGGGTACCATCCAAAACGACATTTTGAAGGAGTTCATGGTGCGTAACACCTACATCTACCCTCCGTTGCCATCCATGAAGATCATCGCCGACATCTTCGAGTTCACCTCCAAGAACATGCCGAAGTTCAACTCCATCTCCATTTCCGGCTATCACATGCAGGAGGCTGGAGCTACCGATGACATCGAGCTGGCTTACACGTTGGCCGACGGTCTGGAGTACCTTCGCGCCGGTGTCAATGCCGGTATGAGTGTGGACGACTTCGCGCCGCGCTTGTCCTTCTTCTGGGGTATCGGCATGAACCACTTTATGGAGATCGCCAAGATGCGCGCCGCCCGTATGCTCTGGGCTAAGATCG
Source organism: Bacteroidales bacterium (assembly GCA_017544105.1). GTDB lineage: Bacteria > Bacteroidota > Bacteroidia > Bacteroidales > WCHB1-69 > F23-D06. The sequence continues at coordinate 20,854 of JAFYEU010000061.1, read as the reverse complement.
TGAAGCAGTTCAACCCGCAGAACCCGAAATCCATGGCTTTGCGTACGCACTGCCAGACTTCCGGCTGGTCACTCACAGAACAGGATCCTTTCAACAACGTATGCCGTACCTGCGTGGAGGCTATGGGCGCCGCCCTGGGTCATACCCAGTCGCTGCATACCAACGCGCTGGATGAAGCCATCGCCCTGCCGACCGACTTCTCCGCCCGTATTGCCCGTAACACGCAAATCTATATCCAGGAAGAGACCAAGATCTGCAAGTCTATCGATCCGTGGGCTGGTTCCTACTATGTGGAGAGCCTCACCCATCAGATTGCCCACCGTGCTTGGATGCACCTTCAGGAGATTGAATCCCTGGGTGGTATGGCCAAGGCTATTGAGACGGGTGTGCCGAAGATGCGTATCGAGGAGGCCTCTGCCCGCAAGCAGGCTCGTATTGACTCCGGCAAGGAGGCTATCATCGGTGTCAGCAAGTACAAACTCGACAAGGAAGAACCCATCGAGACGCTCGAGGTGGACAACACGACCGTGCGCGAGGCTCAGCTCAAACGTCTGGCCGAGTTGCGTGCCAACCGGAATGATGACGAAGTCAAGGCAGCCTTGAATGCGCTGACCGAATGCGCCCGCACCGGCGAAGGCAACCTGCTGGATCTCTCCATCAAGGCTGCCCGTGCCCGTTGCTCTTTAGGTGAAATCTCCGACGCCCTCGAAGTGGTGTTCGGTCGTTATAAAGCAAAAATAAATCTGATCTCAGGCGTGTATAGTGCAGAACAACAAAGCAATGAAGCCTTCAAGAAGGCTTGCAAGATGTGCGACGAGTTTGCCAAGAAGGAAGGCCGTCGCCCCCGTATCATGGTCGCCAAGATGGGCCAGGATGGCCACGACCGCGGCGCCAAGGTGGTAGCCACCGGCTATGCCGACATCGGTTTCGATGTGGATATGGGACCGCTCTTCCAAACTCCGGCAGAGGCTGCTAAACAGGCTGTGGAGAACGACGTGCACATCCTCGGTGTCTCCTCCCTGGCCGCTGGTCACAAGACCCTCGTGCCGCAGGTGATTGAGGAGCTCAAGAAACTGGGCCGCGAGGACATCATCATCATCGTCGGTGGTGTGATCCCTCCGCAAGACTACCAGTTCCTGTACGACTGTGGCGTGGCCGCCATCTTCGGACCGGGAACGCCCATCGCCACCTCCGCCATCGCCATGCTGGAACTGCTGATGGCAGAGTAAGGCAACATAAATTATTTCGACATCAGGGTGCGACTATGGTTGCACCCTTTTTTGTTGCATTCCGAGCAACGCCTCTATCCCCGTGGATATTATTTTTGGCAATTATATATCGGATGGCACCGACTCCCCTTTCGCGGCGAGTACGGCACATGCATCTTGGCAGATGTCACCCGCGCCGCGACCTATCACCCGCACACGCATTCACCCTTGCTGCCGATCTGTATCCCCTATGGAGAACCGCAAGCCCGCATTGGTGCGCCCGAACGCCATGGCGACCGACCTGCGAACAGGCAATGTGGAATCAAGGAAATATTTCGCCATGGAGCACGCGGGCGGGAAGGCCGACATGCGGTGCGGACGCGGCGTGAATGGCCGGCCTCCAACAGCGGCGTGCAAAGGCGCTTGCGTTTACAAAAATGCAAAGCCTTCGGAGTCACATATCCTTTTTGCTCTGGTCGGCATTTTTGTTCACGTTTGCCGCCGCTGTCAGAGGGCGGACAGAGCGGGCGGATTTCATGTCGGCTTGATCTTTTGTAACTTTTCTATCAAGAGAAAAGTTAAAGACTATAATTATTTAAGGGACTGTCACTTGCCACAAAGCACGATGTTCACTCATTATATAGCACTCTCAAACAAAGAGGTTCTATTTCCACCATCACATTGGTGCCATCAGGTATATAATTACCATAAAAAAAATACGTGATACAATAAAGATACGAGACTTGACGTTTCCCTTGTGTTTTTAAAACTCATCCTCAATGAAAAATAATGCATTAATCATTGGTATCGTGGCCAGCATCTGCTTCTTCCTGGCTGCTGCAATCTTCGGCTTTGCCTATTACCAATCCAAAAAACCCGCCAAAACGGTCTCCGTAGTAGGTATGGCACAAAAAGACTTCACTTCTGACCTCATCGTGTGGAGATTTTCCTTTTCCACTATGGACGAGAGTATGCAAGGTTCTTACACCAAATTAAAAAACGAGATCAATATCGTAAAGGCCTTCCTCAAGAAAGAGGGAGTAACCGAGAAGGAGATGGACTTCCAGCCCATATCCACCGATGCGGTAAAGAATTACCGTTGGGATGATGTCAATCGGCGCTCCGTAGAGATTTTCTCTGGTTACAGTTCCAAACAGACGGTAGCTATCACCTCTAACGACATTGACAAAATCGAGAAAGTGCTTCGGGAGATCTCCGAGTTGTACGATCAGAACATCCTGATAGACAGCTGGAATCCAGAGTATTATTATACCAAACTGTCAGATTTGAAGATTGAGATGTTGGCTGAAGCCTCACAGAATGCTCAGGAGAGAGCCAAGGCAATCACCAAGAATGCAGGCTCGACCCTTGGCAAGCTCAAATCAGCCAATATGGGTGTGTTCCAAATCACCGCACCCAATTCTGCTGATGAGGACTACACTTGGGGCGGCGCCTTCAACACCTCATCGAAAGAAAAACGGGCTACCATCAATACCAAGCTGACCTATTTTGTGAATTAACCATTCTCTTTCATAGCATTTATATGACGAGCGGGCTCCCCATGTGGAGAACCCGCTCGTTTTTCATATCATGAAACCCTACTAGGCTTCGAAGTCGACACCTTCTTTATCGGTTTTTTTATACTTGTCCTGGACTTTTTCCTTGGATTTCAGCAACTGTTTCTTCAAGGCATCTACCGCCAAGTCCACAGCCTCCTCAAAGGATTTGGCAGTTTTGCTGGCCATAGCGTCATATCCTTTAATTCTCATACGAATATCCACTGACTTATTTTCAGGAGACTCATTGTTCTCTACCTTCAGCGTCACGTCAGAAGCAATAATTCCATCGTGAACCTTGTTCAACTTAGAAACCTTCTCATTGATGAACTGCTCTAAATTTTTGTCCGTCTTGAAATGGACTGATGAGATGTTAATTGTCATAAAGACCTCCTTTTTTATGCCCGGGGATGGGCTTGTTTATAAATAGATTTGAGTTGTTCTATAGAATTGTGAGTGTATACCTGAGTGGCTGCCAGACTGCTGTGTCCCAATATGGTCTTGATTGCATTCAGGTCAGCACCGTTGTTCAGCAGATGTGTGGCAAAGGTGTGCCTGATGACGTGCGGACTTCTTTTATCGATGGTGGTAACCATGTCCAGATATTTTCTTACAATTCTATAAATTGCTTTCGGATACAAAGGCTTTCCGTTAGCGGCTACAAATATACAATAATTTTCTGAAGTTGGTTGAAAAAAATTCCGATAAATATCAAAATAGTTTGTGAATAAGTTATGGACATTTTCTCCGAAAGGAATGATTCTTTCCTTATTTCTTTTACCCAGAACTTTAATTGTATTCTGCGCCAAGTCAACATCTTGATGATGAAGGATCAGCAATTCGGACAACCGGATTCCGGTAGCATAGAAGAGTTCGATGACCAGTTGGTCGCGACGGCCTTCAAAGTCATCGGCAAATAAGTCGGATGAAAAAAGACGTTCCATGTCATTTTGCTCCACGTAAACGGGGAGCCGTTTGCTAACCTTAGGCGACAAAATGGCAGCCACCGGGTTATGGGTTATACGACCCATCTTCAGCTGATAGCGGAAAAAGGACTTCAGCGTGGAAAGTTTTCTATTGACTGTTCTGGTGCTATTGCCTTGATCTTCTAGCAAGGAGATAATCCAAACGCGAATATCATCTGACGAAATACTCTCCAAGGAGTGGGCCTGAATCACCTCATCTACAAAAGCAAAAAAGTGGTCCAGATCTTTGCCATAAGCGATCACGGTGTTTTCAGACATCCGTTTTTCGCTTCTCATATAGTTGATAAAATCCTGATATTCCAACATGACAAGTAAATCAATGCAACTATTATGCCAAACAGAAGCAAAAAAAAAACAGGACAAGCCTGTTTTTCTGGAGATTTCAAAACTAATCGTTATTCATTCTCTGCATTACGCAACTGCTGAACATAGATAGCTTTGCGGATCTGTTCCCGGCGAATAACGCTCTTCTTGGTGAACTCCTGTCTTGCACGGATTTCTTTCTTGACACCAATCTTGTCGAATTTCTTCTTCAATTTTTTCAGCGCTCTGTCAATAGACTCGCCATCTTTTACGGGAACAATAATCATAAAAAATACCTCTTTCTTTAAATTGTTAATAAATAAATTTTAGCGGCGGCAAAAGTACATTTTTTTTATACAAATCCAAATATCACCTGACAATTGTTACGGATCCATGCAAGGGATAGCTCTCAGTGCCACTCAGCGTTCGGATTTGAGCATCGCAGCTATAGAAATAAACCCCATCGGAGCAGGGTTGATGAGTGGTCTCATCGGTGCCATCCCATCGGATTTCCGGATCATCTGTCGCAAAAACACGCTTTCCCCAACGATTGTATATCCTCATATTGACGCGTTCCACGCCGGCATAGGGCGGGAAAGGCACCAACAAATCGTTCACGCCATCTCCATTGGGAGTAAACACGTTGGGCAGATGATAATCGAGGCATTCGTAGATGTCGATGCAAGTTGAATCGGTACAGGTCGTCATATTGCCGTTGCTGTCGGCCAGCATCATGGCAAAGCAACCCACAATCACATCGGAGGACTCGAACGAGTAGTGACAAGAAGTTCCCTGGCAGTCCGCCGAGGAGGCCGAGAATTGACTCACCATCTCATACGGAGCCTCCGGAATAGGCTTATACATAATGTAATAGGTCCACGCGTCAGACATGGCACTATCACTACTGAACTGCCATTGGAAATCCACACTATAGCAATCCGTGGTGACACTTATCGAGGGCAGTTCGGGCGGCTCATTATCCCAAGGCTGGGCACACACCTGTTGTGACCGATTCCAGAATGGACCTAACGTATCGGGAAGCCAGTAATATCCTTCAGCCATGACATAATAGCAATAGATCTTCTCATTGTCCAAGGGGGCATCGGTATACGAGGTGGCTCCGGTAACGGCTATTGTATCCCAGTCCGCCCCACCCTCTTCCTGGCGGAAAATCGTGTAAGAAACATTGTGCCACGGCTGGCGCACCGACCAATGCAGGGTCAATTTCCGGTCTAATGGTGTAATATTCAGAAAGATGGAGGTAGCCGGATCCGAGCACTCTATCACCGTATCGGCGTTGCGGAATGCAACTTGATAGGTGTAATCCCTTTCTATGGTATTCAAATCATGATCCAGGAAAGAGACGGTGTCTGACAGGTCAGCGGCTATGGAATCGAGTCGCACGGGGATGCCGGAGCCATCTGAAGAATTCCTATACAATATATAATAATAAGGCGGAGGAAAAGCGCTGGAGTCAATCTCGGGCGGGCGGATCCATTCAACCCTGACGATGCCATGCTGTTCATCCGTGGTCACCACATCCGCGTGGGTGATCAAGGGAGCATCATTGAAGAGATGGGTGCAGACCTCATCCGACACAATACTCTCTGCGCCATTGTCAAAGAGTGCCACCACACGATAGCAGTACTCATTGGCATGATACAGCGGCTGCTCAGATCCATCGTCCACAAACAGGGTATCATCCCACGACATGGTGGAACCCACCCATTCATAACCTGCATCGGCCGGCATTCCGGTCTCGCAGGAATCCGGGACAAACGGATTGCTGCCTGAACGTCGATAGACATCATATCCAACGACATTCTGACAAGAATCGGGATGCCAAAGCACTGTAATCGTATTCCCATACGGGATGGCAGATTCTATGAGGGGTGCTGGTGCCACCACTTGAATGTGCAGTGTCTTAAACGACACCAGTTCCACATGAGGCCCATTGTCGCGAGCTTTGAAGAGGACGCTATAGGGCCCTGGCTGCACATGCTCGCAGACCGTCTGCCAGATGAAATGCGTCTGATAATCCACCGTATCGGTAATGGTCATGAATTGAGCTGGCGAAACATCCGTCAACAATGGCATTCCGGTGGCAGACAGGGTCACTTGGGTAGAGGTTTGGTCATAGACCCGCACGGGCAAGTCTATGCGGGTGCCGGCCACCACACAAGTGTCATACACCTCGACCACAGGTGGCGTGTTGTTGCACGGGGCAATCGTAATCTGCATATCCCGCACCATACTGCTGATGAGGATTCCATTACGCCATTCCTGAATCAAGATAGCCACATTGTATTCACCCGCCATCGTGGGAGAATCCCATATCAAGTCTCCCGTCACAGAATCTATGGAGATATAGTTGCTGGCATAGGGGAACGAATAGCCTGGGATCACCTCTCCATTGTACCCTCGGCAGGAGACCAAGGAGTAGGAAAGACTGTCGCCATCGGCATCGACTGCGCCGGGATTGTGATAGTAGATCACGTTGGTACAGCCATTATCTATCGGTGGATTCATCAATACCGGACAAGAATTGCCCCCGATGAAAGGGTTGATCACAATCATGGTCTCGATATAGAAAGGGATCTCCACCGAATTAGGGATATTGACAATGCCGGCATTCCGGTTCGGGTCCTCAAAAGAGACGTAAAACGACCCGGCGGCGGAGAAGGTATGCTGGGTAATATATACATTGATGTCGATATCAGACGTGATAGCCTGTTTGGCAGTTCGGCTAATGAGAGAAGAGGTTCCATCACCCCAGAAGACCTCAATCTGAGGACGGTCAGCAGGGCTGGCGGAATAGGTATAGGTGGTGATCGTAAACTCATAGGTGAGGCCCGAGATATAGCGATAGGATATCTCACCGGCGCGCTGGTGCGTGGCGTGGGCCAACAAGGCCAACGACAGCAGCAAAAAAGTGCAGACTGCTCTGATATATCCTCTCATCCGTCGGGTCATACTACATTTTCTTCAACAATCCATCTGTCAACTTATACTCATCTCCCGTGATTGGGCAGACGGCACAACCATGCTCATCCAAGACGAGACGGGCGCCGGCCTCACTCATCCAACCAGCTTGACGGGCGGGATTGCCCACCACCAACGCATAATCGGGCACGGACTTAGTGACCACTGCGCCGGCCCCGACAAAGGCATATCTACCTATCTCACAACCGCATACAATCGTCGCATTGGCCCCAACAGTAGCCCCTCGGCGAACGATAGTCTTCTGAAACTCCGACTTCCTGTTGATGAAGCTGCGCGGATTCACCACATTGGTAAAAACCATCGAGGGACCCAGGAAGACGTCATCTTCGCACTCGACCCCATCATACAAGGAGACATTGTTCTGAACCTTGACCTGATTACCAAGGCGCACGCCCTCCGCCACGAAGACATTCTGACCCAGGACACAATCCTCCCCTATCACGCTGTGGGGCATCACATGGGTAAAGTGCCATATCTTGGTGCCTTTTCCAATTTGGCATTCAGGGTCAACAACGGCCGTCGGGTGGACAAAATAGCTCATAGTCAAAAATTATGAAAGGATAGAACGCAAAGTACTGGTGATATATTGTAATTGTTCAAGGGTCAGTTCCGTATGCATAGGCAAGGAAAGGACCCTCTTGGCAAGGGATTCCGAGACGGGAAAGGCCTCCTGCCGGGGAGCAAGATGCCGATAGGCAGCCTGTTGGTGGAGCGGACAGGGGTAGTAGACCATGGTAGGGATTCCGGCGTCAGCCAACTTTTGTTTCACCTCATCGCGAAGTGCAGACGCCAACCGAATGGTGTATTGATGGTAAGTATGGGTGGAAAATGGCGTTATGGAAGGCAATTCCATGCCTGGGCAGTCAGCCAATGCCTCCTGATAAAAGCGAGCGGCCTGCTGACGGGCGGCAATATACTCGTCCAGATGAGACAGTTTCACTTGCAAGACAGCAGCCTGCAGGGTATCGAGACGGGAGTTGATGCCCACCTGGTCATAATAGTATTTTTGGGACATGCCATGGTTGGCCATACTGCGGATATGGGCGGCCAGGGTATCGTCTTGGGTAAAGACAGCTCCGCCGTCGCCATAGCAGCCCAGGTTCTTGGTCGGGAAGAAGGAGGTGCAGCCGACATGGCCCATGGTGCCAGCCTGGTGCACGGAGCCGTCGGAGAAGGTCACCTGGGCGCCGAGGGCCTGGCAAGCATCCTCTATCACGTAGAGATCGTGCCGGCGGGCGATCTGCAAGATAGTCTCCATGTCAACACATTGGCCAAAGAGATGGACAGGCAGGATCACCTTGGTACGCTCCGTGATGGCCGCTTCTATCTTCGTAACATCCATGTTGGACGTGTCGGGACACACATCCACCAACACGGGACGCAGACCTAAAAGGGCGATAACCTCGACGGTGGACACGAAGGTGAAGGGGACGGTGATCACCTCATCCCCGGGTTGTAGATCCAGAGCCATGAGGGCCAGCTGAAGGGCATCGGTACCGCTGGCGCAGGTCACCACCTGTCGGGAACGGGTATATTCCGCCAATGCGCGCTCAAAGTCCGTCACCGCCTGGCCGTGGATAAAATCTGACCGCTCCAGCACCTGACGCATAGCCGCATCAACCTCGGGTTGTATCTTATGATACTGCCCGTTCAAGTCCACCATTCGTATTTTTTCCATCTTCTAAAAGTCAGGCGGCAAAGATAGCGATTTTTGGGCACATACGGCATGTAGGCAAAAAATATTATGGGAAGGGAGAAGGCCTCTTTCCGATTCATGTTGGCTCACCGCGGGGCGGGTGATTTCATGTGTTGGCGCGTATTTGAAATTTATGTACATTTGCAGCGCAAAAAAAGTGACATTCAATTACAGTTAAAAATAGCTACTATGAGTATCATTAAACCTTTCAAGGGCTTTCGGCCGCCCGTCAACATCGTTGAAAAACTGGCCTCCCGTCCGTATGATGTCTTGAACTCCGAAGAAGCTCGCAAGGAGTGCGAAGGCAACCCTTATAGCCTGCTGCACGTGACCAAAGCTGAAATCGACCTTCCGCAAGGCACCGACGAGCACTCTCTTGAAGTGTACCTGCAGGTGGTGAAGAACTACAACAGCTTCAAGGATTATGGTTGGTTGGTTCAGGATAAAGAGGAGAAATTATACATCTATGCCCAAAGCATGAATCCCAAGGATGAAAATGCCAAATGGCAATATGGTATCGTAGCTTGCGCTTATAGCGAGGATTATGTGAACAAGGTCATCAAAAAGCACGAGCTCACCCGTAAAGACAAAGAGGAAGACCGCATGAAACACGTTCGCATCACCAACGCCAACGTGGAGCCGGTATTCTTCGCTTATCCCGCCGTGGACCGCATCGACGAGATTGTGGCTTCCGTGACGAGCAAGGCTCCTGTTTACGACTTCATCGCCAAGGAAGACGGCTTCGGCCATCGTTTCTGGGTTATTGACGACCGTGCGCTGATCGACGAGTTGGTTGAGTTGTTTGCCACCAAGGTTCCGGCCATGTACATCGCTGACGGTCACCACCGTAGCGCCGCCGCGGCTCTCGTGGGACAAGAGAAGAAAGAGCACAACCCCAACCACACCGGCAAAGAGGAATACAACTACTTTATGACGGTCATTTTCCCGGACAACCAGTTGAATATCATTGACTACAACCGCGTAGTAAAGGACCTCAACGGTCTGAGCAAAGAGCAGTTCCTCGCTGCCGTGGGCGAGACCTACACAGTAGAGGATATGGGCACCGAGATCTACAAACCGTCCAAGCTGCACGAATTCAGCATGTATCTCGACGGTCACTGGTATAAGATGACTGCCAAGCCCGGCACTTTCAACGACAACGACCCCATCGGTGTACTGGACGTTACGATACTCAGCAACCTTGTCTTGGACAAGATCCTGGGCATCAAAGATCTGCGCACCGACAAACGCATCGACTTCGTGGGTGGCATCCGTGGTTTGGGTGAGTTGAAACGTCGCGTGGACAACGGAGAGATGAAGGTGGCTTTCGCCCTGTATCCGGTCTCCATGCAGCAGATTATCGACATCGCTGACACGGGCAACATCATGCCTCCGAAGACCACCTGGTTTGAGCCGAAACTTCGCTCCGGCCTTGTTATTCACGAATTAGCATAAGCAACAACCGATCATGTTCAATGTTCCTGTATTGATGGTCCTCTACAATCGCGTAGAGGAGACTCACAACGTTTTCCAAGTGCTGCGGACAGTGCAGCCCACCCAACTGTACATTGCAGGCGACGGTGGAAAAGCCGGTGACCGGGAGGACCGAAAACTCACCTACCGCACACGTAGCGTCATCCAACCCGAATGGCCATGCCAAGTGCACACACTCTTTAAAGAGGAGCACTTGGGAAGATCCGAGATGGTCTATGAAGCCCTGAGATGGTTCTTCTCCATGGAAGAGGAAGGCATCGTCCTCTTTGAGGACACCGTGCCCCATTACGACTTCTTCCCCTACTGCGAGTCCCTCCTGAATCAATACAGGAACAATGAACAGATATTCAGCATCAACGGCTCTTATCTGCGCCATAGGAGCAGAAAAAAATACAAAAAGAGAATGAAAAAAGGCGAGAGTTCCTACTACTTCTCCGCCTACTCCACCACCTGGGGTTTTGCCACCTGGAGAAACCGTTGGAACGACTTCACCCTCTCCATGGACAACTATACGCAAGACCAAATCGCCAAAATCGTGGAACCCTATATGCACCAGAGCCGTCATAGGGCCTATTGGATTAACCAATTAGGGCTACTCAAACGCATGAACGCCAAATATTGGTCTTACCAGTACCTCCTTCACATCTGGTCGCACAAAGGGCTCTGCATCTCCCCATACCTGAACCTCGTCACCAATATCGGATTCACCAAACAGGAAGACCGGAGGGTGCGCCGTCTCAAACGCAATGCCTATCCGATCATGCCCATCACCCATCCCACCTCCATCGAGCAGAACCGGAAAGAAGACCGCTACATGTTCCGTCACATCATCAAGCGCGCCTTCTTGAGCCTCTTCCAAAACTGGCTGAATATCAACATCAATAGAAAACATTAGCGGATTTGACATCCCTAAGACGACCTGACAGAAACATGTTTTTAAGAAATCCTAAAAACATTAACGAATCATATCAAATAAATTGTATATTTGCCGCCTCAAAAAAAACAATAGAAGAATTATGGCAACTAACGAAAAATTAGGCAGTAAGAAGATTGAGCAAACAGAAGAAAAAGAAAATTTTGTAACCAGAACACTCGCTTTCTTCAACAAATATTCCAACGTGATCTATGGTATCCTTCTGGCCATAGTGATTGTTGCATTGGGCTATGTCCTTTTCAACAAGTTCTACTTGCAGAAGAAAAACAACGAGGCTTCTGCCTTGATGACCCAACCCATCAACTGGTTGATGGCTGGCGACACCGCCTCCCTGAACCTGGCGTTGGAAGGCAATGACGAGTACAGTGGCTTCCTGGATATTGCCAGCAGCTACAAGATCACCAAGACCTCCAATACCGCCAAATATTATGCCGGCTTGTGCTATCTGAAGCTGGGTCAAAAGGACGATGCCATGGAGTATCTGAAGAAGTTCAAGAAGAAAGAAGACGTCCTCTGGTATGCCTGCCAAGCCACCATCGGCGACCTTTATGACGAACAAGGCGACGAGAGCAAGGCCATCTCCTACTACGAGAAAGCCATCAAGAGTGAAGATCCTTTCTTCACCCCTATCACGCTCTTCAAGCTCGGACAAATGTATGAAAGAAAAGGTGACTGGAAGAAAGCGTTGGATTCCTATCAGACTATCGAAGACAAGTTCTACGCTGAATATCAGAAAATGGGCATCAGCCAATACGCCGAACGCGCAAAAGCCCAAGTTGGAAAATAATCTATTATGACAGAGAAGAAAAAGAATTTAGACAGCTACATTCCTTTTCAACTCCCCTCTGCAGAAAAATACAGAATCGGTATTGTGGTCAGCGAATGGAACGACCACATTACCGATTCTCTTTTAAAGGTAGCCCGGGAAGCGCTCCTGGAACAGGGGATTTTGGAGGAGAACATTGTGGTCAGACATGTGCCTGGCAGTTTTGAATTGCCGACAGGTGCCGCCCACCTGATCCAGCAGACCCCGCTTGACGGTGTCATCTGCATCGGATGCATCATCCAAGGCGAGACCCGCCACTTTGAATTCATCGCCCATGCCACAGCGGAAGGCATCATGCAGCTCAATTTGAGCCAGAAGGTGCCTGTCATCTTCAGCGTGCTGACGTGCGACACGATGCAACAGGCGGAAGACCGCTCCGGAGGCAAGATGGGCAACAAGGGCATAGAAGGCGCCATCAGCTGCCTTAAGATGATCGCCCTGGACCACACTGTATAGTCTTGAAAATTTATATCCGATGAAAATAGTCTTCATGGGAACCCCAGAGTTCGCCGTCACCATCCTCGACCGCATTCTTCAGGCTGGTCATGAAGTGGCATGCGTTGTGACCACTCCCGACAGACCCGCTGGAAGAGGCCAGCATCTGAAATACTCGGATGTGAAGCAATACGCCCTGGCACACCAACTGCCTTTGCAACAGCCTGAGAAGCTGAAGGACCCGGCATTTGTTTCCCACCTACAGGAGCTGCAGGCCGACGCCTTCGTCGTGGTTGCATTCCGCATGCTGCCGCAATGCGTGTACAGCATCCCGCCCAAAGGCACTTTCAATGTGCACGCCTCCCTGCTGCCACAATACCGAGGCGCCGCGCCCATCCAATGGGCCATCATAAACGGGGAGACTGAAACAGGTGTCACCACGTTCCTACTCGATGAGCACACTGACACGGGGGATATCATCGGGCAAGCCAAAGTGCCGATCACACCTGAAGACAACTGCGGAACACTGCACGACAAGCTAATGGAAGCCGGCGCCAAACTGGCCGTCGAGACCTTGCAAAAAATGGAGGACAACACCCTGAGTCCCCTGCCTCAAAATGCAGACGGTTTGCTAAAACCTGCTCCCAAGATCTTCAAAGACGACATGCATATCCGGTGGGATGAAACTGCAGAAAACATCCTCAACAGAATCCGCGGCCTGGCCCCCTACCCCGGCGCCTTCACCCTGCTCACCGAAAAGGCGACCGGAAAGAACATCCAACTCAAGATTTTTGAAGCCTCTATCTCGGACTCCAAAAGTGAGGATAATCCAGGCATGTTGCGCATTTTTGACCACAAAATGATGAAGATTACCACAAAAACAAGCGATATCAACGTCAAAATCCTACAAATTGAGGGAAAAAAACAGATGAAAACACTGGATTTTTTGGCTGGATTTCACCTAGAAAACTACATCGAAACACTTGTATAGTGTAATTATTTCCGAATTAGAATTATGGATTTCAACAAGTGGCGAAAAAAATCAACATAAATCAAAAAAAACGATTTAAATATAAACGAATTAGCAATATAAGGTTAAATTTGCTGCTCAATTTATATTAACCTATTTTAAATTTTTAAGTATGAACAAAACTGACTTAATCAATGCAATGGCCGAGAAAACCGGCTTAACGAAAGTTCAAGCTAAAAGCGCTTTGGAAGCTTTCATGACCACCACTAGCGAGACCTTGAAAAAAGGTGGTAAGATTTCTTTGGTAGGTTTCGGCTCCTGGCAAGTTGTGAAACGTGCTGCCAGAACGGGCTACAATCCTCAAGCCAAGAAAGCCATCAAGATCCCCGCATCCAAGGTGGTTAAATTCAGAGCTGGTTCTAAACTGGGCAAATAATTTTGATTAAAATCAAAAAAAAAGAAAGGTCTCCAAATGGAGACCTTTCTTTTTTTAGTCAATACCGACAGCCGCGTTACTCCATCGGTTCTATCTTCACGCAGCGAACGCTGCCGGCTACGGTCTTAGGCTTTTGTTGTTGCATCATATGGGAACAGATGTGCGAAAGGACGCACACTTGACCTAAGAATGATTGAGCGCTGGAAGATGCAGCCCAGAAATAGGTCTCGGCCAACAGGTTGTAATAGTGGTCGGTCATGGTATCATAATAACCGGCACCAACCGCCTCGAAGCCATTGTTGGGCGTGACGCCAGCTGCGCCTGGCAACCAGTATTCCTGATTGGTGGAGGATGCTTTACGGGTCTCAAAGCCGGCATAAGACATCATATCCTGGAACTGACTGGCACTGGGAATGGCCCAGGTGTCAGGACAAATACCCTGCACATAGGTTTCGCCGGTCTTTGCGGGGGCACTGACAGGCTCTGCAGTATGGTCACCTTCGTTGACACGCATCGCCGAATACCAAGAATACAAGCGGCCACAGGGCTCCAAGTTGGTCTCATCATCCTGATATGCCTTGGCTACCATAATCTCGGCGCCTTGTGCATCTACCGTGGTTCTCAAATTCTCTTTCAGCCAGCATTCGCAACCAATACGCACGGTGGAATAGGTATAGCCGTCATAGGTGACCGTATAAGGCTCCTCGTAGTTGGGATCGTTGTCACCACAATTCGGATAGCGCACTATATAATTTTTAGGATAGGTGATATAAGAGCCGCACGGGTCGGTAATGGTCCAATTAATGGTATATGTACCAGATGCGATCCGGCCCATGATGGGACCGTCGTTCATCGTGGACATGTCATTGGAAAGAACCAAGGCACCTTCATATTCCGGCACATTGTTGACAAAGGAGGGTGCTTCCACTGCATACAAGGTGTCGCAAGCTCCATACCAAAGGGTAATCACAACATCCTCATCATCAAAATCGGATATGGCATCGTCGCTCATAATAGGAGAGGTGCTGATGACTTGAACCGTAACCTCAAGCTGATGCCCACACATGTCGGTGGCCACTGCCGATACAGGGGTAGTGATTCCCGGGGTCAGGGAGGAGCCCGGAGCCGGGTTGATATCGGTCAGGGTGACAGCCAGCTGGCAATCGGATATGAGTGCGGCGGTGACGGATTCGGCCAGTTCCGTTTCTTCGGGAACAACAAAGCTACAAAGACCAGAGAGTGTTGCTTGCACTGGACTCATAGCCCCGACTTCCAATTCAGGGTTCTTGACGGTGAAGGATCCTTCAAAGAGCTCGCTCTCGCATTGGTTGGCATCCACGAGTTGGAGTGTATAGTTATAAGTCTGGCCACAGTTGGGCAGCGTGGCTGAAACCACCGCCTCTTCCGTAGTACCAGTAGCGCCCGTCCAATTATAGGAGACAATCTCGCCATCGCCAGCCGTCACATCGGCTGTGAGCGTATAGGCAGTCTGACCGGGACAAAGGTCTGTCGGTGTGGCTATCTGGTTGACAACCGCAACCTCATAGGGCGTATAGGTCCACACATTATTAGCATAGATAGGAGTCGTACATCCGGCAAGCGTCACAAAATAACGATAATGGATGGGCGACGTCAGCGCTTCAATATTGACCTCATACTCATTATTGGTAGCCTCGGCGATGTCGGTCCATTCAGTGCCATCGGCGGAAGTCTGCCATTGTATGGCGGGGGTCTCACCGCTTTGGACAGTCGCATGGCCCTCCAAGGTAGCCGTCACCGGGCTGCCGGGACAGTATTGCACAATCGTGTTGACGGAAGTGATGGAACCCGGGTCGACAGCACCGGGATAAGTCATGGAGAGGACATTGGAAACACCGGTACCGCAATCGGTCGTATAGACTCGTCTGTAGTAGGTGGTGCCAACATTGTCCATAAAAGTCGGGGTATAATCCTTATTGGTGGCATCGGCAATCGTAGTCCAGGTCGTGCCGTCAATGGATTTCTCCCAAGAATAGAGGCCATTGGTGCCGGAGGCATCCTGTACGCTGGTAAACGACTTGATCGTATCGCCAGGAGTGCACGAAATGATATCCTCTTCAATAATGCCGGGTTCAGGCATCGCCAGCACGGTCACGGTGACCGTGAAGAGGTCCGTATAGGTCCCATTGGAGGCGGTAACCTGATAGTTCACTTGGATGTCAGCAGCAGTAGTATTAGTCAGAGTGCCGGATACGGACGTTTGTCCGGACCCAGCCTCGGCGCCCGTGATTCCCTCCACGGAAGGAGCTTCCCAGCTATAGAGCGTGCCCTCGGGGATAACGCCTTCGGGGGTTATCTGGAAGGTGTTGCCCGAGCAGATAGTAGCGGTCGTGTCTTCTATCTCCAGCGTCATGACATAGGTAATGACCACGATGCCTTGTGCACCGGAGCCACCTGCGTGGTTACCCCAGCCGGTAGCCCAAGCGCCGGAGCCGCCACCGCCATAGATGCTGCCATTATGGCCTTGGGGCACATCACTCCACGTGCCAGTGCCCGAGCCTCCGTTTCCAGCCGGATATCCACCTCTCAGTGCTCCGCCACCGGAACCGCCATCGCCACCGCCACCAGCAGATGTGGTCGCAGCTGTGGCATTGCCGCCATCAGACAAGCTTCCGCCGGCTCCGCCGCCGCCACCTGCATTGGAGATAAATAGCGGCAATGAATTGTCGCCAGCGGAACTGCTTCCATTGCCTCCGATGTGGATCACATCACCAACAGAGGCTGATCTCGGCTGGGCGACGGCACCCGTCTGGTTGTTGTTCCCAACAATGGAGACACCGCCGGCTGCACTCACCAAGGTGGTTTCATTCAGCGTTACCACGCTGGCCGTGCCGTTGACACCTTCATTGCCAGCAGCGCCAACCGTAATGGAAAAGGTTTCGCCAGGCGTAAAGTCTCCCTGGCCTAATTCTTTCATGGCATAGGCAGCCCCACTGCCACCAGCGGCACAGCGAAAGCGGAAGCCGGAACCTGTAGCCCTGCCACCAGCACCACCGCCACCAATCGCTTCCACCATAATCGACTGGGTGCCGGCCGGAACAGTCCACGAGGCGGAACCTACCGACGTGAAAGAAACAGTAATGGTGTCCTTTTGCGCCCACCCATCCTGAACCAGAAAAAAGAAGGCACATAGCGCCATCACTATCATACAAAGCTTTTTCATAATTATTCAAATTAACATTTAAAATATATTACAATAAAGGTAATTACAGATGCAAATATACAATTTTGCACAAATCATGAAAGCCTCGTCGTCAAGAATTATCAACCGAACTATAATAATAACCTTAAAAAGAGATGGTAAGGGAAGTCAGAAAAGGGTTACCGCTTTGCCAGAAAGTCACGGATGATGGGCTCAGGATTTCTGATACTCTTCTGCAACCAGTCGAAATAGAGCTCATCATATTCCGCATCGCTCAGACGCCAGGGGACCTCCGAATGACGCAGTCGCTCCGCGGTATGCGACAGGATGATGGCCGCCGAATTGGAGATATTGAAACTCTCCGTGAAGCCGTACATCGGAATCAGCACATTGTAATCGGCATATTGCACAGCCTCGTCAGAGAGACCCGTCAGCTCCGTGCCGAAGAGAAATGCGGTTTTTTGTTCCACGGGCACGTCAAAGATGGTCTTCTTCTTCTCATCGGGCAAGGTGGCCACCACGGTATAGCCTTTGGCATGCAAATCGTCGATACATTGTTTCATATTATGCTCAGCATGGGGATATTGATGAAGCGTCAGCCACTTGTCAGCGCCCATACTTATATCCTTATGTACATTGAATTCATTCCTGTTCTCCACGATATAGGCATCTTGGATACCATAGCACTCACAGGAGCGCATCACGGCGCTGATATTCTGTGTCTGATAAAGGTCTTCCAACACCACCGTGATGTGGCGGGTTCTTTGTCGCAGAACTTCTTTCAGGCGTGCCTGCCGAGGCTCGGTGACAAATTGTTCCAGATGAAGAATCAACTCCTGTCGAATTTGGGAACTAAGGGTATTCATAAGATTGTATCTTTATTTTCTATTCAACCACTTCTGCCATCGAGGATGCGTCGAGCATATCCCTACGCCATTTGAAATAACCCATGATGGCCACCACCACATAAATGGTGAAGAGTAGCGCCGTGGGGTAAAGGCCTTTCCAGAGATAGAGTGCCGTGGAAATCACATCCACCACAATCCACAGTAACCACTGTTCCAGCCATTTCTTAGCCAGCATATACGTGGCCACAACACTCAGGGATGTGGTGAGGGCATCACCGTATGGCACGGGACTGTCGGTGAAGCGTACCAGCACGAAAGCAATCAACGCATACACCAACACGAAAGCCACAAAAAGCTTCCATATCATACTCTGAGGTGTATGCACAATGGGGTCAGACGAAGTGCTTTGCCCTGACGACTCTCCGTGATGAGAGCGCTTGAGCCAAGCATAGAGACCGTACACATTGGCCCCGATATAGTAGAGATACACTGCTGCATCTGCATAAAACTTGCCGTGAAAGAAAATCACCACATAGAACAGGGACATTAAAATACCGACAGGCCAAAGCCACACATTGGCCTTGTATTCCAGGAAAAGGTAAATTATACCGATAACAGCGCCAATGATTTCGAGGACATCCATAGGATCATTTTTTCAGGCCGCAAAGATACACAAAAGAAGGCCATCTGCCAAACAAAAAGGGGCGAACACGCTCATACGCCCCACGCACAAAAAAGTATTACTCGCTATAACCTATTTTGTGTGCTTTAGATCGGATCTGGTTGCAGGCTTCCTACTCCCATTCGCTCAGCCGGTCAATCACCTCATCGGGCTGGGTGTTGATGAACTGCTCGTAAACACCTACGTTATCCACATACGCGCTTATCGCGTTGCTGGTGCTGAGCACATACTGGTTGTCAACAAGCAGTTGTTTGATATTGCGCAATGCCTGTGCCGCCTCCGTGTTGTGCAGTGTTTGCTCAATATATTGGATGTCGGCGTCATACAGCGCCATCATTTCTGGAGTGGCCTCCACTACAATCTTGGGAGTTCCGCCTTTCTGTCCAGGGCTTCCACCATTCCCAAGAGCGCCACACACCGGCTGCCCGGCAACGCAAGTACAATTGCATGGCGACTCATAAGTACGGCATGAACCACGCCGGCACTGCACCTCACAACAGGGTGTCTTGTTATCCTTGGAGTCTAAAACCTCATTGAGGCCAACACTTTGTGTCTGGGTTTCCTCTTTACAGGAAACGAGTCCGAATGCCACTCCCGACATCACGAACAAAAGAATGAACAGTTTTTTCATCATTATTAATTTTTATAAGGTTAATAAAAAGGGTTGTATGTTTGATATTAGTAGTGATCCTTTTGATTCTGAATTATTCAGCGTTCTCCATTTTCTTCATGACCCGTTCCTTCCTCGTCTTGAAACAATGTATATAGCCCAACTCGACACCAAGATAGTTGTGCCGGTAGGTCATGGAGCCATATTCGCCATGATGCAGCCGGTATTTGTAATATCCCGAGAATTTGTCTTGGAACGCCAGATTGGCCACCACCCCGAACCGTAAAAGGTCCCGGTAAGGCAACTGGTAATACACCCCCAGATTCAATTGGGCGTCCACTTTCAGTTTATAACCATTCCAATCGTATAAAAATTGAAAACAGTCCGAATCATCATAATAGCCATATCTAATCTTCCAACACATCTCTTCTGCCACCATGGGATTCCGGCCGGAAGCCACATAGTAGGTGGCTTGTAAAACGTCTATCAAATTCACTCCTATCCGACCATACACCGACCAATGGCTCTGCTTAATTGGAATATGAAAATCTAACTTGATTGGTATTTGCAAAGAATGAAATCTGCCACGAGATTTGAGAGGGAAATAGCTTCCTTGTAATATCGCCGGAAAATCAAATTCCGTGCAATATTCTCGAAATGCAAATTGCGAGCTGGTCCCTATATCCAATCCTGCCGACACTCCAAAATAGTCACAAAAATGGTAGGAAAACTCCAAACCCGCTTTCCAGCCCAGGGCTGGGTAAGCCTTGGGCTCGAGCAAATCCCCGGCAATTCTGTGCACGCTCAGCTTCTCGGCCACGTTGCCCTCCACGTTGACGCCAAGATGAAAACCGTTAGGGAAAACGGGGTTCTGCTGGGCGCTAACTTGGTTTAAACAACCTAAGCATACGACAAACAAGTAAGTAATAATAATCTTTCTTTCCATTTTTTCAAAAATTATGATTATTCAAATTCAAGGTCAAACGTTTGTGACTCTGGCATTCCTATCCGTATTTCAACCGTAGCATCTCTTCTGGAAGCGAGTTGTACAGTTGGCTCTTCAAAAGATGCTGGTCCTTGCAACCTGCAAGAAGGAGGAGAGCAATAAAAGTGGAGAAAAGAATGAATAGCTTTTTCATAATTGTTAATTTTTATAAGGATAATAAAAGGGTTGTATGTTTGATATTAGTAATAGGCCTATTCGTTCGTTGTTTGTTTTCGGGAGCAAATTTAGCAATACATGCCATACAAAAAACACCTGTCAAGCCCCGACACCCCGATCATGCCGAAATTATGCCAAAATCATGAAATTATGCCGAAATTATGCCGTAACTGGAAATCCTATGCCGTAATTATGCCGAAATAGTCCCTCACGGCCTTGCACAATTCCCCAAAAAGCAGTACTTTTGCCGCCCAAAAACCAACATAAATGGACAGATTTCAGAAAATCGGACGCATCTTGTTTCACCTGGGCTTTTGGGCAGGCTTCTTCTACATCTTCGTCGTCCTCAACTTTTTCAGGCCATACCCTTTCTACCATCCTTACAAAGAGTTGGTCATCGGCGCCGTCATCATGGCTGCCTGCTACGCCACCTACTTCTGGACCGTCCCTAAATTCTACCTGAACGGGTTCACCAAAAAATTCTTTTTAGTCTCCTTGGCGGGCTGCCTGCTCCTGGCCGTCTT
>JAFYEU010000060.1 GCA_017544105.1 Bacteroidales bacterium | reverse complement strand
CAGGCCATCGTCTGCAACATCGGCCACTTCGACAACGAGATCCAGGTAGGTGCCTTTGAAGCACAACCGAATATCAGAAAGCGCAACATCAAACCGCAGGTGGACGAATACATCTTCCCCGACGGACACTCTATCTTCATCCTGGCAGAAGGCCGTCTCGTGAACCTGGGCTGCGCCACCGGCCATCCCTCTTTCGTAATGAGCAACTCCTTCACCAATCAGACCATGGCCCAACTCGACCTGTGGCAACACGACTACAAGGTCGGCGTCTATAACCTGCCCAAACATCTGGATGAGGAGGTCGCCCGTCTGCACCTAAGTAAAATCGGCGTCAAGCTGACCAAGCTCACCCAGAAGCAGGCCGACTACATCGGCGTCAAGGTAGAGGGCCCGTTCAAGACTGACACCTATCGTTATTAAAGTATGCTGTTGAGATTAAAAGGTTGGGGGATTAAGAAAAGAAGTGAAGAAAGCTTATCCCCCCTTCCTTTTGCCATTCCCTAACTATTATCTATTAACTAAAATCGTATCTTTGCCTCATGGAAAAAGAAAACATGATCATTCGACTGATGAGCATCCAGGACTATGCCTCCGTGTATAAGTTGTGGACCGAAACCGCCGGCATGGCCATTCGCAGCTATGACGACTCCGAAGAGGGCATTGCCAAGTTCATCGCCAAGAATCCAAACTCCAATTTCGTGGCCATCAAAGAGGGGGAAATTATCGGTGTCATCCTATGCGGCATTGACGGACGTCGCGCTTACATCTATCACACAGTGGTTAACCCTGCATATCGTCGGCAAGGGGTTGGCAAACTTCTGTTGGAGGCTGTGATGAAAGTGGCCGAGGCAGAAGGCATCCACAAGAGTGGCCTGCTCGTCATGCGCAACAATGAGCTTGGGCAGCAGTTCTGGGCCTCCCAAGGATGGGACATCCGCAACGACGTGGTCTATTACAGTTACAACAACGTACCCCAATAAGAAAATGGGCAGGCATCTCCTTTTGGCACTATTCGGAGCGGCAATCCTGTTGGCAGGATGTGCCAAAGTCGTGTTGCCCTCTGGCGGCCCCCGCGACGTCGAGCCTCCCAAGATGCTCAAAGAAGACCCTCCCTCCGGAACCGTCAACTTCGATGGTCATCAGATCAAAATCACCTTCGATGAGTTCTTCACACTGAACAATCCCACTGACAACGTGCTCATCTCCCCTCCCCTGCCCACTACTCCCAAATACACCATCAACGGCAAGACCCTGCTCATCAAATTCGCCGACACTCTTCAACCTCATGCAACCTACAACTTGGTCTTCACTGATTGCATCAAAGACTTTCATGAGGGCAACGACTTGTCCTATTACCACTACAGCTTCTCCACCGGAGACGCCATTGATTCCTGCACGTTGAAAGGCCAAGTGCTGGACGCCTACTCCCTGGACGGATGCAAGGACTTCCTCGTCATGCTTTACCGCCAAGACGAAGATTCCTTGCCGCTCACCTCTCGCCCCGACTATGTCACCAAGTCACTT
Organism: Bacteroidales bacterium; assembly: GCA_017544105.1. GTDB lineage: Bacteria > Bacteroidota > Bacteroidia > Bacteroidales > WCHB1-69 > F23-D06. The sequence goes on along the minus strand of JAFYEU010000060.1, from coordinate 30,770 downwards.
TCCAACGGAAGCTTTTCTTTCGACAATATTGCCGTAGGCGAATACAAGCTCTTTGCACTGAAGGATATCAATGCCAACATGATCTACGATCTGCCAAACGAACAGATCGCTTTCGCTAACCAGCCGGTAAACATCTCACCCACAGAAAGAGAGGACTCTCTGGCAAGCACTGCTGAGGAAGTTCTTCTATACTGCTTTGAAAAAAAAGAGAAGGAGCCTAAGCTGACCCGCGTGGAGAATCCCGCTCCTGGCACATACGTCATACCGTACAAATCCTCCTTTGCCCGCTTCTCCGCCCAAAGCATCGGTTCTGCACCTGACTACTTTGAATCCGTCAACAAAAACCAAGACACCGTCTTCTGGTATATGAAAGAGCCTGTCACCGACACGCTTACCTTTGTGCTGAACGCGGATAATCATCTGGACACGGTTTATCTCACTCCTTACAAGGCCCCCAAAACGACAGGCCGCGGCAGTGCCAACGTCCAAACCGCAAAACTGACTGTCACTACCCAAAACGAGGGCCATCGATACAAACCTCTCACCCTCATTTTCCCTGCCCCTATCAAGCCGGCCGACTCTATCCCCATCAAATACTTCACCAAACGGGATACTTCCGTCACATGGGTGTCAGTCCCCGACACCTTCGTCAAACAACTGAAACTGCCCCTCTCCTTGGAAGAAAAACAAAACTATACCGTCCTCATTCCCGACTCTGTATTCTGGAACTACCAAGGCAAGACCAACGACTCCATTAAGCTTCATTTTGAGACCCATGCCGCCAAAGACTACGGGAACTTGACGATGGAGTACATCCATCCAGACAACTCCATCGTGTATATCGCCCAACTTTGGAAAGATAACTCCTTCTTGCAGGAGGACTTGATTACAACAACCAGCCAAGTACAATACCCTGCCCTGGAACCCGGCAACTATCGCATCAAAATCATCGAAGACGCCAATCATAATGGCCGTTGGGATGCTGGCGACTACCACTTGAAACAACAACCTGAAAAGATCTGGTTTTTCCCGCACGCCATCTCCATCCGTGCGTATTGGGACAGTGAAGAACAATTCGTTATCCCTGAAAAATAATTTTTTTATTTTATATTACAATATTTTTACAATATCATCGTTGAATATTGTACTATGAAACAGTTTATAGACAATATTTTTTCGATGTTCTATCCACGCCTATGCGTGGGTTGCGGTAATGCTCTGAGGCAAAATGAGGAACTATTATGTCTTCCCTGTCTGCTACATCTTCCGGAGACCCATTTTCATCAGCAGCACGACCAAGTGTTGAGGGATGTCTTTGCAGGTCGTGTGCCGGTGCGGGAGGTGGCCTCCTTACTATATTATAATAAAGGTAGCATCGTGCAGCACATCCTGCACCAGCTAAAATACAAAGGGGAAAAAGAGATAGGTCGGTACCTGGGCTCCTATTATGGCCGGCAGCTAGCCAAGGAGCCACGGTTCCGGAGTGTGGACTGCATTCTCCCGATTCCCTTGCATTCACGGAAGTTGCGAAAAAGAGGATATAACCAAAGTGAGTGGATTGCCATGGGCTTGTCGGAAGGGATGGGGATTTCCTACCTAACCGATGTGCTGGTACGCACTCAGTTTACAGAGACGCAAACAAAAAAAAGCCGTTTCAACCGCTGGGAAAATGTCAAGGAGGTCTTTGGGGTTCAACATCCCGAAAAGATCCGGTACAAACATGTGCTGGTGTGTGATGACGTGCTGACCACCGGAGCCACCATGGAAGCCGCGATCCAGCATCTGGTCGGGATAGAGGGTGTGACCGTCAGCGTGGTCACACTGGCAACAGCCACTCATTAAAAGCTAAGGAAATCTTCCTTGCGCTTGGAAAGTTCGACCTTCCGCTTCTCCGTACCGTTAAAGTGGGTATGGGTCAGCCTGACATAGTAGGCTCCGTTCGGTTTCTTGCGCAAAAAAGGTTCGATATATTTTTGATATTTGATCAGCTGCTCCTGGTCAACACGCCAGTAAGTGGTATAGAGCTTGGCAAAACGGATGCCCGTCTGGGTCTTGCGTGCCTTCAATATGATTTGGTTCTTATACAGGTCAAAAAAGTGAAACTCTGTTTTGGCTGGCATGGAGAAACCATGAATGTAAGGCTGATTCAAAGAGGGGTCTTGGGGCGGATTCTCCAAGACAGGATTGTCAAAGACGACAAAGGAGATGTCGCGGAAATCCATTAAAAAAGTATCGGTACGATTGTCTTTATAGCTGATTTTCATGCCTTCGCAAAAGGAAGACTGGAAATGCAGGGTGTCGATGGAAAGGGAGATGGTTAGCTGCGGGACAAAGATGGCGACAGATTTGTCCAGATACTCTTGCAGTCGTACAGCAAGCAGATTATACAAAGTATCGTAATGATCCGGAAAAACCTCCCGGTATTCGACGACCATCTCCGAGCGATGGTTCATAAAGTCCTGAATGTTGTTGATAGTCTGGGAAAAGGCCGGGGAGAGATTATTTTGTTTCATCAGGGAGTTCAACTCGGAGGATTTGGTGACGGCCGCGATATAGGACTGGCGGGCGCGTTCCTGATCGTTCATCTGCTCATATTGGCGGGATTGCGCCAAATAGGTCTCGATCTCCGAAAGTTGCCGAATAAGTTCCAAATTGAAATCGGAAGTCGGGGTGATCAAGTTTATATTCTCGCTGCGGGCGTAAGCAATCGCGTCGTTGTAATACTTAAGGGCTGCCGAAGCATATCCCTCGGCCTCCAGCTTGCGGGCATTGGAGACCAGGTCGTCCAGATGCTGATATTTTTTCATGGAAAGGATGCGGGAGTAGGCCTCTTTTCTTTCCAATTTTGTAATTTTTGGTTGCTCTTGTGCCTTAAAATAGTAGTATTGTGCCTGCTGGTAATCATGTTGCATAGCACAAGAATCCCCCTTCAAGAGGTAGTTCTGATAGGAAATCACCGTCTTGGGAGACCAATTAACTCGTTGTGCCACAATATTTAATGGCAAAATCAAACAGAGCAGAAACAGTGCTATGTATGTACAGAAAAATTTCACGCGGCAAAGATACAATTATTCAAAAAAAGTTGTACTTTTGCCGCCCATTAAAATTTATCATTTATTAAACCAAAAAATTATGGCAAATCAGTACGAAACCGTTTTCATTATGACGCCCGTTTTATCTGAAGACCAGATGAAGGAAACGGTACAAAAGTTTGAGAAGATTCTCACCAACAAGGGTGCAGAAATCGTCCACCAGGAGAACTGGGGCCTCCGCAAGTTGGAATACCCCATCCAGAAAAAGTCCTCCGGATTCTATCATTTATTTGAATTCAAAGCCGCCGGCGATGTTGTCGCTGAACTGGAACTTCAATTCCGTCGTGACGAGCGTATCATGCGCTTCCTCACAGTCAGCATGGACAAATATGCTATCGCATACGCTGAAAAGAGACGCAACCTCCGCAACGAAAAGGCTGCCAAAGCCCAAGAGGAAACTGTAGAAGCCCCCGAAACCGTTGAGGCTCCCGCGGTTGCTGAAGAAGTTAACAATGAATCAAAAACCGAACAAGAATAAACATTATGGCTCAACAATCAGATATTAAATACATTGCTCCCGTAGCAGTTGATATTCAAAGAAAAAAATACTGCCGTTTCAAAAAGAGCGGTATCAAATACATCGATTATAAAGATGGTGAATTCTTAAAGAAATTCGTGAACGAGCAAGGTAAGATTTTACCGAGACGTCTGACCGGTACCTCTTTAAAATATCAAAAGAAAGTTGCCCAAGCCGTCAAGAGAGCTCGTCATTTGGCTCTTCTGCCGTTCGTAACCGATAATTTAAAAACCAACTAATTTAGGAGATCATTATGGAAATCATATTAAAACAAGACGTCAACAATTTAGGTTATGCCGATGACCTCGTAAAGGTTAAAGACGGCTACGCGCGCAACTACCTCATCCCTAGAGGATTGGCAGTTTTAGCAACTCCGGCTCAGAAGAAACAGCTGGCCGAGACCATCAAACAACGCTCTTTCAAGGCTGAGAAACTCAGAAAAGAAGCTGAATTCCTCGCCGGCAAGATTGAAGGTCTCGAAATCACCATCCCGGTGAAAGCTTCCGACAAAGGTACTATCTTCGGTTCTGTCAACAATATCATGGTGGCTGATGCCCTCAAAGAGCAACATGATATCGACATCGACCGCAGAAAGATCATCTTGAACGAGAATCATATTAAAGAATTAGGACAATATACCGCTGTGGTTAACCTGCACAAGGACTACAACAAAGTATCCTTGAACCTGAACGTGGTGGCCGAACAGGAGTAGTCCTACCTGAGATAACATGTCTAAGAACTCTTCCCAAAAAAGGAAGAGTTTTTTTTATTTTTGCCGGCATGAAAAAAATTGTGTTTTATATTGGTTTTTTCCTGGTCTGTCTGACGCTCTCGGCACAGCGTGACTCCCTAGTGCTGGTTAGTGCGCACTGGCAAACCGACACCGTTGAGCAGGGGATCGTGCTTAAAAGGCATCATTTTGGGCGTCCGGCACTATTCGGAGCCAAAGAGAACATCTGCCTGCTGGAGGTTGCCCCTGATGCACCCGTCTCCTTTGCCTTTGCCTGGGAGCCGCGCCGGACTGTCACCTCCACCATCGCGAAGAAACACGGGGCCCTGGCTGCCATCAACGGCTCATTCTTCGACATGGACCTGCACAATCCGGTCTGCTACCTGCGCATTGACAGCGTGGAGGTCGGCATCAACACGCCCGGCAGCGACACTGTACATCGCAAGTATTACCAGTACGGGGCCCTCGTGCTGAATCACGACTCGCTCTTGATCATCAAGACCGACAGTGCGCGGCTATGGGAACGTACGTTGCCCTATCCAGACATCATGACGAGCGGACCGCTGTTACTCAAGGATGGCCAGCGGGAGTCCTACCGCACCGACCGCACTTTTGTGACCAACCGTCACCCCCGCTCTGCTGTGGGTATCCGTCCTGACGGCACGATCCTGTTCCTCACCGTGGACGGTCGCATCAAGGAGTCGGCCGGCATGAGTCTGGACGAGCTGACCAAGACCCTGTTGTGGCTCGGCTGCACGGAGGCCATCAACCTGGACGGCGGCGGCTCCACCACCCTGTATGTGGATGGTTTCCCGTGGGATGGCATTGTCAACTGTCCCGTCAACAACGGCCGCTTCGACCACAAGGGAGAACGGGCAGTATCCAATATCCTGATGGTGATACCGATGGAGCATTGATCGGTTGACAGTTGTCAGTTAGGAGTTAGAAGTTTCACGTTGGGAGTTAAGAGTTCAAAGCCAATAATCGTTTAGCGAACAATCGCATAGCATTTCCCCGGCTTCGCCTCTATCACCCCCTTCAACTCCAATCCCAACAAGATCCCTGCCAGTTTGGATGGGGACACTCCTGTCAGTTGCTCTGCCAAAGCATCCACGGACAGTATCGGCTGCTCCCGTAATAGGGAGACCACCTGCTGCTCTGCTTCATTCAACTCCACGAAAAGCTGCATCTGCATGGATGCGGAAGTCTTTTCCCAGTTCATTAAATTGATGAGCTCTTGACCTGACGTGACAATAGCTGCTATATTCTTCTGAATCAAGGTATGACAGCCCTCATGATGCTCGTCAAAGATAGAGCCCGGCATGGCGAAGACATCCCGATTGTAAGAATGTGCGATGTGGGCAGTGATGATGCTGCCACCCTTATAGCCGGTTTCCACCACCAACACTGCATCCGACATGCCGGCAATAATCCGGTTCCGCTTGGGAAAATTGTTGCGGTCAGGAATCGTCTGAAAACTATACTCGCTGATCAAGGCTCCGCCATTATCCACGATACGCTGTGCCAAAGCCTGGTTTTGTGACGGATATATTGTGTGGAATCCACAACCCATCACCGCAATGGTAGGAATGTTACATTCCAACGACCGGCCATGCACTTCCGTGTCTATCCCATATGCCAACCCACTGACTGTCACCAAATTCGTCTCCTGCAACTCCCTCACCATCTTACGCACACACTGTCGCCCATAGTCCGTTGCATCACGTGTTCCCACCATCGCCAAGATATGGTCTCGGTTGAAAATCTTAATGTCTCCATGGAAATAGAAGGCTAGGGGCGCATCTGAACAGCTGCGAAGTCGATAAGGATAATCCTCATCCGTGTAAAAACAATAACCGATCCCCTTTCGCTCCATGGTCCTTAGCTCCTCCGAAACCATTCTTTGGATAGCCTCCGTCACCTTGGGCAAAGGTTTCTTTTCGGCTCGCTTGCTGACCATTTTTCGCCATCGGTCGGGCTCCTCAAACAAGGCGGTAGCAGATCCCGACAAACGCAACATCTCCTTCAACATGGAAGGACGATAATCCTCAAGATATTGTAAGGCAAGACGATAAAAAATTTCTGAATACATATATATTTTGTTTTTTATATATACTAAAACACTTACTTTTTCCGTTATATAAATTGCCGCAAAGATAGCAATTAAAACAATAATTATAATATTAAACAATATTTTAACTGTTAATTATGAAAAAGATTATCTATTTATTGGTCGCGATAGCTTTTCTTTCTTCAGCCTGCAAGCCTAAGCCGGGGGGCAACATCCAAGTGGAGAACTTCTCTACCGGCAAAGCTGGGGAGATGATCTTGGCTATGGACACCGCTTATTGGTCGGCAGAGGCCCAAAAGACCATCCTTGCAGTCTTGGAGCAGCCTCAGCAGGCACTCAACCAGCAGGAGCCGATGTTTGACGTCATCCGTTGCAGCAATAAAGACCTGACCACCTCTTTCATGCGTCACCGCAACATTGTACAGTTTGACTACAGTCCCAACTATGCCCATAACACGTACGAGGTCAAGAAGGATGCCTACACCTCCCCGCAAATCCATGTGATCATCAAAGGAAATGACCCGAAACAGTGCCTGGATCTCTTTTTAGAGCACCAGGATGAGATTATCAAGGCGTTATATGACAATGACATAGCAAGACTCCAGAATGCCCAGCGCAAACTCAACAACCCCGCTCTGGAAGAAAAGGTGCATCAGAAATTCGGCATCCGGCTGACCATACCGGACAGCTATTTTGTGGGACGAGAAGAGCCTGACTTCCTTTGGCTTTGTTACCGAACGCCCAAAAACGATCGGTTTGTCATGATCTACAAGACTCCTGCCCATCCCCTGACACGGGACAGTCTGGTAGCCGCGCGCAACCGCATCACCAAGTCCTATATCCAAGGGGCTGTTTTAGGCGCCTATCCGATTGTGTCGGAGATCACCGGCTACCCGCTCACCGACTCCATTTACATCCATTATCATGAGGGCGTGGAGCAGCGAGGCTTCTGGGAGTCCGTCAATGACAAAATGGGCGGTCCGTTCTACAGTTTCACCACAATGACTGCCGACGGGACCTCCTGCATCACGGTGGATGGCTTCATCTATGCGCCACAAGAGGCCAAACGCAACTACCTGCGTGAGGTGGAAGCCATCGTCAAGTCCATCAACTAGACTGGTTTTTGTATTTCCCCCACCCCCACAGAAACGCTGTTCGCATCGTATCTGCGGGGGTTATTTCATGTGTTGGAGCATATTTGAAATTTATGTACATTTGCAGCGTAATATTTAGATAATGAAAAAGAGCAAACTTCTTCTGCTACTGGCAGGTATCATTCTGGCAGGAGCCTTATGTGTCCTCATCGTCAAAACAGTCCGCAACAACGAAACCCCGAAAGCCGAGATGTTCGCTGTGACGGACACCGCCACCATCTCCAAAATCTTCATCGCCGACATGAACGGAGAATCCGCCCTGCTTACCCGGAAAGATGGGATTTGGTATGTTCAGGACTCCATCAAGGCCCAGCCTTACAAAGTCAATGACCTTTTATCCACCATCCGCAATGTGCGCTTGCAACAAACAGTTGCCAAGACCGCACAGTCCAACATCAACAAAATGATGTCCGTGAACGCCATCAAGGTGGAAATCTATCAAACAGCACCCAAGTTCACGCTGTTCAAAAAACCCTTCTTTGTGAAGGAACGACTGGTAAAGACCTATTATATGGGGCCTGCCACCATGGACAACATGGCCAATTTCGCCATCTTGGAAGGCTATGACGAGCCCTGCATTGTCCACATACCCGGATTTCGTGGCTTCTTAACCCCCACCTACTCCTTCCGACCCGTGGAATGGTACAATTGCGACCTTTTCAGCACCAAGATTACCCGCATCCAAACGCTGACCGTGAAAGATTATGAAGTGCCCGAAGAGTCCTTCACCATTGAGAAGGCTGGCGCCCGCTTTTTCAACCTGTTTGACAGTCAGCACCAACAGATCCTGCACTACGACACCATCAAACTGCTGGACATGCTGGCAGAATATCGGGATCTCAACTACGAACTCCTGATCACCGACATCCCCAAGCAGCAAAAAGACAGTATTCTGCAATACTGCCAATTCAAGACTATCATCTTGAAGGACATCAACGGGGAGGAGACCCGCCTGGACATGTATCGGAAATACACCCCGGAAGACATGTACCTCGACGCTATCTTGGGAACAGAAGTTGACGAATCTGCCTATCCCTACAATCGGGATAAATTCTACGCCATCTTAAATGGCAACCAGGCAAACCTGTTGCAATGCCAGTATTTTCATTTCAGCAGACAAAACCAGCCTCTCTCCTATTATCTTCCTAAACAATAAAGTCGTATGACTGCTGATGAGACCTTTATGCAGCGATGTCTGCAGCTGGCAGCCTCCGGGTTGGGAGCCGTACAGCCAAACCCGATGGTGGGAGCCGTCATTGTGCACCAAGGACTCATCATTGGGGAAGGATATCATCATGCCTACGGGGAAGCGCATGCGGAGGTCAATGCCATCGCTTCCGTAAAGGACCCTTCCTTACTCTCCTCCTCCACCCTATACGTCAATTTGGAGCCATGCTCTCATTATGGCAAGACTCCGCCATGTGCGGATGCCATCATTCGGCACCGGATTCCCAGAGTGGTCGTGGGGACACAAGACTATCACAGCAAAGTTAATGGAAGCGGCATCCGCAAACTGCAAGATGCCGGCGTGGAGGTGGTGCTGCCCGTATGTGAAACGGCCTGTCTGGAATTGAACCGGCGTTTTTTCACCTATCATCGGAAACAGCGACCCTACATCATCCTCAAATGGGCTCAGTCCCAGGACGGCTTTATGGATATCGACCGCAGCGACGCCACACAACCTCACGACTATTGGATCACCAATCCGGCATTGAAAGTCATCACCCACCAATGGCGTAGTGAAGAGGATGCCATTCTGGTTGGATGGAACACCATGCACAATGACCATCCTCAGTTGACCACGCGCCTATATCCTGGCAAAGACCCCAAGCGCTTTGTCATGCAACGAGGTGACAGCCTCATTTCTGAGTTGCCCTATACTCCACTTCCGCCAGACATTCCAAGCGCTCTGCAGATACTTTACGAGCAAAAGATCCAATCGGTGATCATTGAAGGCGGCAGAAAAACACTGGAGCGTTTTATCAGCGAGGACCTATGGGACGAAGCCCGCGTTCTGGTTGGGAACATCACTTTTGGCAAAGGGCTCTGGGCACCTGCCTTGCCTGCCCCTCCACACCGCATTGAAACTGTTAACCAAAACCAGATCTTGTATGTTCGAAGACACCTATAAAACCATCTCCAGCCCCTGCACTGCCAATTACAGCGAAAAACGCAGCAAGTTTCTCGCATACGCTTTCCCTGTGGAAAACGAGCAACAGGTGAAAGAACGTCTTACCGAAATACAGAAAAAACACAATGACGCCCGCCACCACTGTTATGCCTACATTCTAGGGCCTCGTAAAGATGCCTATCGGGCTAATGACAATGGCGAACCCTCTGGTACTGCTGGACGTCCCATCCATGGACAACTCATGTCCAAAGACCTGACCAACACCTTAATCATTGTAGTCCGGTATTTTGGAGGTATCAAACTGGGAGTCAGCGGACTACAAAATGCCTACAAAACAGCGGCCAAGGAGGTTCTGGAAAACGCCACCATCATAGAGAAGACTATCGACGAGACCTTTGAGGTGACCTTCGAATACTTGCAGATGAATGCCGTCATGCAGCTGATGAAGGATCCTTTTGTGACCATTTTGGAGCAACGCAGTGATTCCAACTGCACCATACGGTTTTCCGTTCGGCAACGGGAGTCCGACCGTATCGTGACAGCCTTGAAAAAAGTGGGGATGGTACATTATATATAAAAATTGTATCTTTGCATTTTAAATTTCATTGGATGAAAAAAACACTGACCATAGGGTTGTTGCTTTTATGTCTCCTCCCGGGGGCATTGCATAGCCAATCCTATTACCGCACCGACTTCAGAAACAAAAATTACGTGGATACTGCTGCCACCATGATCTGGGCTGGAGTCAATCTGGGTGGCCAAATTCCCATCGGATTGCTACATGACTGGTTCAAACCCAATTTGTCGGTAGGTGTGGACCTGACCTTCAAGACCAAATCCAATTGGACCTTTGACATAGCCATGAACTACATGTTCGGCGGCAATTTGCGAGACACCAGTTATGCATTCCTGGGCAGTCTTTATCAGAACCACATCATCTATGACGGCAATGGATACGCGGCTTCCGGCCTTAGTATGGAGGGTCGCTATTGGTTCTTCGGTGCCGGCGTAGGGAAAATCATTCCCGTCAACAGATGGAAAAACTCCGGTATCTGGATCAAGATGAACATGGGCTATTTCGGCCATAAGATACGCATCAATGACTATGACCATCAAATCCCGCAGTTTGATGGGGACTATAAAAAAGGGTATGACCACCTGTCGGCCGGTTTTGCGATGAATCAGTTTATCGGTTATCTTTTCATCCAGAAAAACAGAGTGCTCAGTTTCTACGGAGGCATCGAATTCTATGAGATCTGGAGCAAGCCCTCCCGCAACTATATCTTCAACGAAGGCCCCACTGCCGGATCGAAGAACAAATTCAGCAGCCTGATAGGACTGCGCATCGGGTGGAATATCCCGCTTTATGAGAAGAAATCCGTAACCACCTTCTACACCCGATAATAACATGCTCATGCTTCTGCTATATACTGTTGGCATTTTCTTCTACAGATGTGGCATTGCCATAGCCTCCCTTTTCAATCTGAAGGCCAGGAAATGGCAAAAGGGGCGGAAGCATATCTTTGAACTGCTGGAACAGAACTTTGACGGCACAGAACATCCGGTCTGGGTGCACTGCGCCTCGTTAGGGGAATATGAACAGGGGAAACCGCTCATCGAAAAGATCAAAAAAGAACGCCCCCATATCAAGGTGCTTGTCACTTTCTTCTCACCCTCCGGCTTTGAGGCATGCCAGAAGGACTCCCTCCCCGACTACATCTTCTATCTACCCTTTGACTTTCGCCATAACGCCAAACGCTTCATCCGAATCGTCAAACCCCAGATGGCCATTTTTGTCAAGTATGAATTCTGGTTCAACTACATCTATGAGTTGAACAAGCAACAGATTCCTTTCTACTATATCAGTGCGATATTCCGTCCTAACCAATATTTTTTCCGAAACACAGGACGTTGGTTCTGTCGTCAGTTGCAGAAGGCTTCCTACTTCTTTGTCCAAAATGAGGAATCCCAACGACTGCTCCAGAATGTTGGCATCACCCAGGTGGAGATTTGTGGCGACACCCGCTTTGACCGAGTGGCGGCGGTAGCCCGACAAACAGAGCCCGTTGAGGCCGTGATGCAGTTCCAACAACAATCCAAGCTGATCGTTGCGGGTAGCACTTGGCCACCTGACGAAAAACTGCTGGCCGAGATCATGCCACATCTTCCAGACTACAAGATCATCGTCGCTCCTCATGAAATCAAGCGCAGCGACGATGCCGTCAAGACTTTTGCCGCCTTCAAGACCTGCAGGATGACCTCCGCATCTCCCGAAGAGCTGGCCATGAGTCGCGTGTTGATTGTGGATACCATAGGTTTATTGAAAAAGATATATCGATACGGCACTTTCGCCTACGTGGGTGGAGCCTTCAAAACTGGTCTCCACAACATTCTGGAGGCGGCAGTCTATGGCATACCCGTCTTTTTCGGCCCCAACTATCAGCACTTCAACGAAGCTGTCTTGTTGACCAAATGTCAGGGCGCCTTCCCGGTCACCACTGCTGACCAGATGCGCGACAAAATAGTATTTTTCACCCAACATCCGGAAGAATACCAGCGCACCTGCCATATTTGCCAAGATTATATTCAATCCAACCTAGGATCTTGTGATAGAATTTTTAATATTATTCAAAAACATATCGTATGAAAAAGACCTTATTAGTTTTATTAGTCCTTGCGTTGATCTTGATTGGCGCTGCAATTCGTCCCTACAACCAGATGGTTTCCAAAGAGGAGACCTGCAATCAGGCTTGGTCCAATGTGGAAAGTGTGTACCAACGTCGTATGGACCTCATCCCGAATTTGGTAGCCACGGTGCAAGGTGCTGCCGATTTTGAGAAGAGCACACTGGAGGCAGTCATCAACGCCCGTGCCAAAGCTACAGCCGTCAACGTGAGCGCTGACAATCTCTCGGAAGAGAGCATCGCCAAATTCCAAGCTGTCCAGGACGAACTGAGTTCAGCCATCAGCCGTTTATTGGTTTCCGTGGAAAGATATCCGGAACTGACAGCCACTCAAGGATTCAGGGAGTTGCAAGCCCAATTGGAAGGCATTGAAAACCGTATTGCCGTGGAGCGTAACAAGTACAATGAAACCGTTCAGATCTTCAACTCCTACATCCGCCGTTTCCCGAACAACATCGTTGCCGGCATCTGCGGTTTCAAGAGCAAGGGCTATTTCAAGGCCACTCCGGGTGCTGAGAATTCTCCTTCCGTGGAATTCAATTTCAAATAATATAGCCCATACAGATGCGTCGCATTTCCCTTATCGGGCTGTTGCTAAGTATATCCGTACTGCTTTTTGCCAGAAACAGCAGTACGGATGTCATCCCTGCGGTGCCTGACCCGCCAAGGCTGGTCAACGACTTCGCGGGGGTCCTCAGCGCATCTGACGTGGCAAGGCTTGAACATCAGCTGGTAGCCTTCAATGACTCCACCTCCAATGTATTCTGCATTGTCACCGTCCATGACTTGGGCAACTATACTGCGGCAGAATTTGCCTACGAGATTGGGGAACGCTGGGGGGTTCGCTCCGACCAGTACCGCAATGGCGTAGTCATCCTCATCAAGCCCAGCACCAACCATGATGGAGAAGTGTATATCTCCGTCGGATATGATCTGGAGCCTGTCATCACGGATGCTTTTGCCAAGCGCGTCATAGACATGAAGATGATTCCGGAATTGTCGCAACAACACTATGCGGCAGCCATCGACTCCGCACTGGCCTACCTTCTTCCGGTAGCCGCTGGGGAAATCTCGGTGGAACGCATCATGGACGACAAGATGAGTACGGAAGAAGCCTTGTTCATCGTGGGTTTCACCATCCTGCTGGTAATCCTGATCCTTTACTCCTTCAAAGACAATAAGAATCACCGCAATGGCGACTCCAACCATAAAACCGGCAGCTTCGGCGGCCCATACATCGGACCCGTCTGGGATTTGAACCGAGGGGGCAGTTTCGGCGGTGGAGACTTCGGTGGTGGCTTCAGTGGTGGCTTCGGCGGTTTCGGCGGCGGTGGTGGCTTCGGCGGCGGTGGCGCCGGCGGACGGTTCTAAAGAACAAGAATCATTCTTCATAAAAAACACTCTGCTAGAAATTCAGACACCATGGTCTCTTTCCAGCAGAGTTTTATTTTTGTAAGCACTTTCGTCTGTGCCTCCTCAGAAGAGGTCTTCCGTTACTCGGTAGTGATGACCTCAGACTCGTATTGGCTTCTCACCAACTTGTCGTCAATGAAAATACGGCCGCAAGCCTCACAAACGATGATCTTTTTGTGCAATGCAATGTCAAGTTGGCGTTGAGGCGGAATCTTGCTGAAACAACCACCACAAGCATCACGGTCAATCTTCACGATGGCCAGACCATTGTGGGCATTCTTACGAATTCTCTCAAAAGCGGTCAGCAAGCGCTCGTCAACTTTCTTTTTCAGCTCATCAGCCTTCTCAATCAACTCTTTCTCCTCTTTTTCGGTGTCGGCTACGATGACTTCCAATTCTGCCTTTTTCTGTTTCAGGATCTCTTCCAATTCCACCAGACGGGCCTGGGTCTCCGCAATCTTCTGCTCTCTCTCTTCAATTTCAGCCTCATACTTGGCAATGTGCTTGTCGGCCACCTGAATTTCCAGATTCTGATAGTCAATCTCCTTGCTCAAAGACTCATACTCGCGGTTGTTACGCACGTTGTTCTGCTGCTCCTCATAACGCTTGATGGAAGAGGTGGCATCCGATTTCTTGGCGTTTTCTGCCGTGATGTTGTTCTTTAAAGTCTTAATCTCCTCCTCCAGGTTAGTGATGCGGGTTTTCTTGCCTTCGCATTCATCCTCGTTGTCGCGAATCTCTTCCGGCAACTCGCCTCTGATCATGCGGATATCATCAATCTTGGAACAGATTTGCTGAAGGTTATACAGGGAGAGCAACTTCTGCTCGATGGACAACTCCTCTGCGGTGTTTTGGGTGGTATCCAATTTCTTGACTTCGATGACACCGTCAGCGGTTTTTTCAACGGTCACTTCGTCATTGGCTACCTGCTTTGTCTTAGCAGTTGACACCTTTTTGGCAGAAGTTTTGGGTTTCACTTCCTTTACTTCTTTTTTCTCTGTCGTCTTTTTAGCGGCCATAATATTGTTAATTTCTTGATTCTAAGAGTTATATATAAACTATTTCAAATTTTTCCGTCTCGGCAATAGAAACGGCAAAAGTAGAAAATTTTTCTTTTAATTCCTTATAAATTATTTCTTTTATAAAGAACTCGCTTTCATAATGTCCGATATCGACGATGGTCATGGTGTGATTGGCTCTGAAGAAGTCATGGTATTTGACATCGCCGGTCACATAGGCGTCGGCACCTGCCGCCATGGCTGCCTCTATAAAGGAAGAGCCGCCACCGCCGCAAACCGCCACCTTGTGAATCTGACGGTCCGGGTCTCCAGCATATCGAAGATGCTGGACATTCATCTTTTCTTGCACATAGGAAATGAACTCGGGCAGACTCATCGGTTGAGGCAGGAGTCCCAGTCGGCCGAGGCCCTCTGTGCGGGAAGCATTTTCCAACCTCAAGATGTCAAAAGCCGGCTCCTCATACGGATGAACCTGGTAGATCGTAGAGACCACCTTGCGTAGCAAAGGTGCGGGAAAGACCATCTCCACACGTTCCTCAGACACCTGCTCATCCTGCATGACGTGGCCAATAAAGGGTCGGGCATTCTCCAGAGGCCTGAAGGAACCGGTGCCAGACATGGTATAGGCGCAATGGTCGTAGGCGCCCATGGCACCGCAACCCACCTCTGCCAGAGCCTCTCGCATCGCCTGTGCGTGCTCTTTCGGCACAAAGACCACCACCTTGCGAAGGTGTCCGGCTTGGGGCACCAATACGGAGGACTGCTGGAGCCCCAGCTTGTCGGCAAAAACATCGTTTCCGCCACCCTGGGCACTATCAATGTTGGTGTGCATCGAATAGAGCACCATCTTATGCTCCAAAGCTTGGCAGATGATGGCCCCCACCCTGTCGGTCGGTTGAATCTTTTGGATACCCCGTTTTAGGATGAGCGGATGATGGGAGATGACCAGGTTGGCTCCCTTCGCGATGGCCTCCTCAATGACTTGGAGAGACATCTCAAAACAGACCAAAACTCCGGTGATCTCTTGGGAGACATCCCCACATTGCACCCCGCAATTGTCGAAATCCTCTTGAAGATAGAAAGGAAAACGGCGTTCCAGACAAGCTGTTACTTCTTTGATTTGCATTATTTACTTGATTTTTTTTCGACGGAGAAACCAAATTTCCCCAATATTTTCCCGAGTTTATAATAATGACCATGAGAATAGGCCAGCAAGTTAGCCCGTTGAAGCTCCAAAGCATCGGTTTTGTGGTTAAACAGTGATGCTTGCGCATGCACTGCCAACACTTCTGCCAAGAACATATCGTGCGTTCCGAGCGGAATAATCTCCTTAACCTTGCATTCTATGTTCACCGGAGCTTCTGCAATCATCGGACAGGACACATGCTCACCCCGCACGGGTGTCAAGCCTGTCTCCAAGAACTTATGGTGAGCGCTACCGGATTGCACACCGCACCAGTCCGCAACCGCAGCCAACTCCTCATTGACCAAGTTGATGACAAACTCACCCGACTTTTTAATAAGATGATAGGAGTGCCTCGATGGCCGGACAGAGATATAACACAAGGGTGGATCGGAACAGAGTGTTCCGGTCCACGCCACTGTGATGATATTGTATTCATCAATTGTGCTGCCACATGAAACCATCACCACAGGGGTGGGGTTCAGCATGTTGCCCGCACGCATGACGCGCTTGCCGTTCTTAGCCATTAACGACTTACCGTATAAGCGTTAACATTAGGAATAATGTACAAAGGCATCGTACAAGTACTCAAGATTTGACGCAGATTGCGGGATGCCGTGAAATCGGTCTCATTCTCCTCACGCATGATCACAATAAGGTTGGCGTCATAATTGTGTGCCGATTCCAGAATGGTGTTGCACACATCGTTGTGGTTGATATTCTCGGTTTCGACATTGTAGCGCACATTGGCCTCATCGCACATGTCGGCGGCATGGCGCAACTGTACATTGATGATATGACGCACATCCGGGTTGTTCGGATAGTTGACACCATAGAGCAATATTTGAGCCGCAAACAATTTAGCCAGCTGGATAGCATATTTGATCTTCTGCAAGGTTTCAAAACTGGTGTCTATCGGCACGAAGATCTTATGTAAATCCCTGTTGATCTGGATGTTCTCACGCATGATCAGGACGGGCACATCCGACTCGTTGATCAGACGATACGCATTGTTTCCAATGTAGCCTTCCTCAAAGCCAGAGGTTCCATGGGCACCCATCACGATGATGGATTCTGGCAGATTTTTGGCATATTGGGTAATGGCAACATGCACCTTCCCTTCCAGAATGAAGCTATTCACGGAAGTTTGAGGAGATTCTTTTTTACACAACTCCACCCATTGGTTGAGTTTCGTCTGGACATCTCCCAGATAGTTACTGTTCTCTTCAATATTTTTCATCGCCCCTGGAGTCTTCACCCATACCAAATGCAGGGTTGCATTGGATTTGAGAGCCAATGCTACAGCGTGGCGCATTGCCGTCATGGCGCTGTTGGAAAAGTCTATACCGACCAGGATATTTTTCATAGTGTTTTATGTTTTAATGTTATTACTAATATTCGTCAATTTGAGGTTTTTCGGGACGTTATCAAAAAACAGCACAAAAATACAAATTTTCCGAAACATCCAAAAATAATCGCATAAAAAAGCCGGTCTAAAAAAACCGGCTTTAAAGATAGATGTTTTATTACTTCATCAGGAAAGGTAATTTGTCGAAGTTCTTCAGGGCAATGGCGGTGCCTCGGGCTACAGCCAGAAGCGGGTCTTCCGCCACATGCACCTTCAGTCCTGTCTTGGCGGCCAGTCGTTTGTCAAGACCTCGCAAGAGGGAACCGCCGCCGGCCATATAGATACCGGTCTTATAGATATCGGAGGACAACTCGGGCGGTGTCTGCTCGAGAGCGCTGCTGACAGCCATTTCTATGGAAGAGATGGACATATCCAGTGCCTGAGCGATTTCCCGATAGTTCACCGTGACTGAAATCGGCACGCCCTTCGCCAAACTACGTCCCGTAACCTGATAATCTGGTGGTGGATTGTCTAAGGAATCCACTGCGGATCCAACATTGATCTTGATTTGCTCTGCGGTGGCAAGGCCAATCTCGATGTTGTGGTTTCGACGCATATAGGCGATGATATCGTTATTGAATTTGTCACCTGCCACCTTGACGGAGGTGCTGGTGGTGATACCACCTAACGCAATAACCGCAATTTCGCTGGTGCCACCACCAATATCGATAATCATATTACCATTTGCATCCAGGACATCCAAACCGATACCGATGGCTGCGGCCATAGGTTCGTGAATCATACGCACCTCTTTGGCTCCAGCCTGCTCGGCTGAATCGCGCACAGCACGCTCCTCAACCTCTGTGATACCGGATGGAATACAGATGACCATCTTCAAGGACGGTGGGAACAGGTATCCTTTCGTTCCTGTCATTTTGATAAATTCACGAAGCATCAACTCCGTATATTGGAAATCCGCTATGACACCATCTTTCAAAGGACGAACCGTGATGATACCTTTCGGACAACGGCCCTCCATGTACATAGCCTTCTTTCCAACCGCCTTCACTTGATTGGTCTTCGTATCAATCGCTATGATGGACGGCTCGTCCACCACAACCTGATTGTTGTGCAGGATAACCGTATTGGCTGTCCCTAAGTCAATAGCGATTTCTTTTGTGAAAATTGAAAACAGACCCATTAATAAAAAAATTAAGACTGCAAAATTATAAAAAAACTTTCTCTTATACGTCAACCCCGCTCTTTTTGTTACATCTTTCGGAAAGTTTTATAATTATCTGTATATAATAAGATTACACAACTTAGAAATAAAGATCCCGCTCTCCGGACTTGACTCTTTCGATTCGCTTCAGCAATTCCGGACGGAATTTTTCATCCACATTCTCCAAGTTGTTTTCTATCACTTTCCACCCCTTCTCGGCCACTTCAGGAGTGGCATAATCCACCAGATACTCACTCAGTGTCAGAATGGCGTTGGGCGTGCAATAACGTTTGATGAAGCCAGGCACGCTGAACTCCATGAAGTGTTCGCCCGTACGTCCCAAACGATAGCAAGCCGTACAGAAACTCGGTATGTAATTACCGTCCAACAGCTCTTCGATGATCTCGCCCAAGGTCCGGTCGTCGCCAATCTTAAATTGCTCCCTGTCGAGGTTCTGTTTCTCCACCTTGTCGGAGTTTTTGTCGGTTTCCTCATGATGGTACTTGTAGTCTCCAATCTGGAGGTTCGTACCGCCATCAATCTGGGAGATACCGTATTGGATAGCCTTGGCGCGGAATTCCGCCGTCTCACGGGCAGTCAGGATCATGCCCGTGTAGGGAACTGCCAAGCGGAAAATGGCAATGATCTTTTCAAAAGTGTCATCGTCGACCATATACTCTTGATCGATATCCAACCCCGAAGCATCTTTGATACGCGGGAAAGAGATGGTGTGAGGTCCGACATTGAAACAGGCCTCGAGGTGGTTTGTGTGGCGAATCATAGCCATCACCTCAAAACGCCAATCGTACAATCCAAAGAGAATACCAAGACCATTGTCATCAATGCCACCTTGTTGGGCACGATCCATGGAGGTCAAACGCCAGTCGTAGTCGCCCTTGCGGGTGTTGGCTGGATGATACTTGGCGTAGGCCCCTCTGTGATAGGTTTCTTGGAAGATCTGATAGGTGCCGATGCCAGCTTCCTTGACAATGCGGAATCCCTCAACATCCAATGGAGCTGCATTGATGTTGACACGACGGATGGAACCGTTGTTTTTCTTGGTGGCATAGGTCAGCTTGACAGTATGGGCAATATACTCAGGGGAGTATTTCGGCGACTCGCCATAGACCAAAATCAAACGCTTTTGGCCGTCTTCCTCCAAAGCCTCCACATTGTGTACCAACTCCTCATCAGTCAGGGTAGTACGTACTTGATCCTTGTTGGAGGAACGGAAACCGCAATATTTGCAATTGTTAACACAATAATTGCCCACATATAACGGGGCAAACAACACGATCCGGTTTCCATAGATACGACGCTTCAGCTCACGCGCACCCTCTTTGATCTCTTCCACCAAGACTGGATCCGTCGTGTTGATCAGTACCGCCGTCTCTTCCATGGTCAGACGGTTCTTGTCCAATGATTTCTGAATGATGGACCGCACACGCTCCGGCGTGCTCTCCGTGTGGTTGATATAGTCCCAAATTTCCTGTTCGTCAATAAACGGTTTCCCTATTTCATCGGGAATCCGGCATTTTTCTGGATTGAATTTCATAATCTATAGTTTTAGTGTGAATAATTCTTAATTTTGATTTTTGGCTACAACCGCCTTGACCTCCACCTCCGTAAGTTTGCCCAATTTTCCCGACAAGGCGTTCACCTGGTCCACATCACCCTCCACGATGAGGGCAATGACAGACACCTGACGATGGTGGAACGGCAATCCTTGTCGAGCCACAATAATGTCAGAATATTGCGAAATAATGGTGTTGATTTGCGAGGCTATCGCACGATTATAGATAAACACCGTAATGGTGCCGATTCTCTTTTCCATCAGTTCCTCCTTTTGGATCAGGTTTACTATTCAGATAAAAAAATCACGCAAGACTTGCGGTCTCAAATGACGCGGCAAAAGTATAAAAAAATATCATCAAAAATCGCTTGACAAAAGATTTTTGCTGTTATATCTTTGCTTCTTCAGAAAACGAAAACAACGATGAAAAAACTATGCTGGTTTGTTTTACAATTGATTGTTATAGGCTGGGCCTGTGCTCAACGTGCCGACACTTGTGTAGTCGCTTTCTACAATGTGGAAAACCTGTTTCATCCATCGGATGACTCGCTCACTTTGGACGATGACTTCACCCCCACCGGACTATACCATTGGTCGTTCGCCAAATACAAACGAAAGATACAAAACATCGGAAAGGTATTGGTGGCCTTGGGAGAAGGGAATCCGCCATACCTGGTCGGGCTGGCGGAAATTGAGAACGAACAGGTCTTGAAGGATCTATGCTACAACTCCCCCTTGAGCAGATTCCGATACCGGTACCTCCATTACGATTCTCCAGACCGCCGCGGAGTGGATGTCGCACTCCTCTATCGGGACAGCTGCGTGCAGGTGCTGAGGTCGGAGAAAATCCCCGTAGTATTCCCCTTTGAGCCGGGAACTCGCAATCGTGACCTGCTCTATGCGCTCATCAGCTTTTCCAATGGTGACTCCCTGCACCTTCTTGTCAACCACTGGACCTCTCGCTTTGGCGGCTTCGCGGCCACCATCCCCAAACGCAACTATTATGCGGACGTGGCCCGTCGGAAGGTGGACTCCATCCTGTCCGTCTCACCGGAAGCCAAGGTTCTTCTCATGGGAGACTTCAACGACTACTGTACAGACGAAAGCATGGAAGAGCACTTACGCGCCGTACGCTTTACGGACACCACCCAGACCGACACACTTTTCAATTTGATGTATGAGTTCTTGAATTACCACAACAAAGGATCTCACAAGCATGAGGATTTCTGGGGCTGTCTTGACCAACTGATTGTGTCAAATGGATTCCTCTTGGGCACAGGGGGTCTCCAGATTGCCAATCGGTCCCCACACATCTATGACGCGCCTTTTTTGCTGGTTCCAGATGAAAAATATGGAGGCTTCAAAAACTACCGCACTTTTATGGGCCCGCGCTACGTGGGTGGCTTTGCCGACCACCTGCCCGTCTATCTGCGCATCATCATCCAACCGACAACGATATTCAACAAGTTGTCAGAATGAGTTTTCCGGACAACGATAATTTTATTACTTT
This sequence comes from Bacteroidales bacterium, assembly GCA_017544105.1. GTDB lineage: Bacteria > Bacteroidota > Bacteroidia > Bacteroidales > WCHB1-69 > F23-D06. The sequence continues at coordinate 9,123 of JAFYEU010000060.1, read as the reverse complement.
TGCACTTTCTTTCAAAACAAATGGCTATGCGCAATTACATCATCATTGTCTGCTGTCTGATCCTCGGCTTGTCTGCACAGGCACAAGACACCGTGAAAAACTATTGGAAAAACCATCAGCTGATGTCTGTTGGTGTAGAGAAAAACGGAAAAGAGGATGGACACTGGGTCTATTATCACTACAATGGCACCAAATGGACAGAAGGCGACTATCGCAACGGTGTCAGGGTTGGCGTTTGGAAAGTTTGGTTTGATGATGGACATATCAGCCAGGAATACCATGCCGACAATGGCCCGTTCAAGAGCTGGTATCCCTCCGGTGCCATGGAGTCCGAAGGCCAGTTTGTGAACGGAAAGCGCGACGGACAATGGACGTTCTATCACCCCAACGGCAAAATCTTCAAGAATGTCAGCTATCAGGCTGACAGCATCCATGGCCATGCCATCGAGTATTTCGACAATGGCAAAAAGTATTTTGAAGGCGACTACGATATGGGCGAGCTGGAAGGCTATGCCTGTTGGTGGAACAAGGATGGCGAGAAAAACATGGAAGGAAACTCCGTACGCGGATTGCAGCAGGGCGAATGGAAATTCTACCATCCCAACGGCCAGCTAGGCAGCAAGGGTAACTTTGACCATGGTCTTCAGAATGGGGACTGGACCTACTATTATGAAGAAGGTCAGCTCTGGAAGACCGGCAGCTATCGAGACGGCAAACGCGAAGGCCTATGGAAAGCTTGGTATGAGGATGGCAAGTTACAACGACAAGGCTCCTTTAGCAACGACAAGGAAGAGGGTGAATGGGTCTCCTATTATCCCAACGGGAAAACCCAGGACCACGGCTATTTCCACCAAGGAGAGATGACTGGCCTTTGGACCGGCTGGTATGAAGACGGCCACCAGAAATACGCCATCCAATACAAAAACGGCAAAATGAACGGCTCCTACACCTACTATTGGGAAGAGACCAAACATAAATCCAAGGAGGGTCACTACAAAGACAACCTGAAACATGGCTCTTGGAAAGACTTTGCGCAAAACGGCAAGGTGTTCGCCCAGGGTAAATATGCCTACGACAAGAAACAGGGCAAGTGGACCTTCTACAACGTGCAGGAGGTCAAGGTGCGCGAGCAGAACTTCAAAGATGATGTAGCGGAAGGCAAGTTCACCGAGTATTACGAGAACGGCAAAAAACACTATACCGGTGCTTTCAAAAACCGTCTCAAAGAGGGCACTTGGACCTACTGGAAACCCAATGGGGAAGTCTATCAGGTAATTCGCTACAGTAATGGCCAAGAGATTCAATAAGCCGTTCATCAACAAAAAGAAAATCAGCTTATCGGCGTATATGGAAAGTTTGACCCGACAATTCAATGATGTTACCATCCGTATTTTCCATTTCAACCCCATCATGGTCAATACGCTGGTACTGCACGATTCCACTGGAGAAGCCATCATTGTGGACCCCGGCAACTGCCAGAGCTATGAAGATGCACAACTCCAGGAATACATCGACAACCATCATCTGACCGTGAAGCACATCATCAACACGCACCCCCACATCGACCACATTGCGGGTAACCCTTGGTGTACACAGCAATGGACGGACGCCGATCTCCTGATGCACGAGGCAGGGCAACCCATATACCAGATGGCACCCTCCTATGCCGTCGCTTTCGGATTAATAGTTGAAAAGATGCCTGCAGCCACTGGTTTTCTGAAGGAAGGAGAAACTGTTTCCTTTGGACAACAACAACTACAGGTCTTATATACCCCTGGCCACTGCGACGGGAGTATCACCTTGTATGACCAGACTAACGGTTACCTCATCTGCGGGGATCTGCTCTTTGAAGAGAGTGTGGGACGTAGCGACCTGCCCACCGGCAACGGACCGTTACTGGTGGAGATGGTCAAGACCAAAATATTTACGCTTCCTGATGAGACCGTCATCATCCCTGGCCACGGATTCAACACTACGGTTAAACACGAGAAACAATACAATCCTTTTATACAATAATACATTATGACTGAAAAGACCGGTGGAACCACCACCATTCCCAATTTGCCGGATCAGGAAATTGCCGCTTTGGCGGATAGCTATCGAAACATATTACTCCATATCGGTGAAAATCCCGAGCGCGAAGGCTTGATCAAGACCCCCATGCGCGCGGCCAAATCCATTGATTTTCTAACCCATGGTTACCGCCAAGACCCCAAAAGGATTCTGGAGAGCGCCCTCTTCCATGAGGATTACAAACAGATTGTCGTCGTCAAGGACATTGAAATCTACTCTTTGTGCGAACATCATCTGCTGCCCTTCTTCGGAAAAGCCCATGTCGGTTACATCCCCAACGGCACTATCGTCGGACTGAGCAAGATCCCGCGCGTGGTGGAGTGTTTCGCCCGCCGCCTGCAACTTCAGGAACGTCTGACTACCCAAATCAAAGACTGCCTCCAAGAGGTCCTGAATCCCATGGGCGTGGCCGTAGTCATTGAAGCACAACACCTCTGTATGTGCATGAGGGGTATCCAGAAACAAAACTCCGTCACCACCACATCAGAGTTCACCGGTGCTTTCTTGAAAAACGAGAACACCCGTCAGGAGTTCATGCACCTTATCGGCGCTAACCTGCACTAACGGCGACGCTTCCCGACATTGCCCCTCGACCTCCTGCGATGCCTGTATTTGATCCGCTGGTAACAGATGGCATCCTCACTAACCTCCGCATATATCTCCTCCTGAACATAATTCGCCGTTTTCAAAATACAGGTTAACGGCTGGCCTACCCATTCAGCCGGAATACAGATGGTAATGGTGTCTCTTTGGGGGGTTAAGATCAGTTTCTTTAGCATAATATCGAGTTTTTAGAGTGTTACTTTTGCGATGTGCCTTTTCATTTTTCTCCCATTTTCTACACATTTCCCTTCCTTTTACAACAAAAACACTACGTTGCCTGCCAATTATGGGTTTTTGATTTTTAACATTCTGAATATCAAAACATTATTTAAGCAAATATACTTTTTTTATGATATCATTCACACTTTTTGATTTTTTTTGAACAAAAGAAAAATAGTATTGATTATCAGCGAGTTATATATATTTTTAAAAAAATATAGCTTAGTTGATTGAAGATAAGGAAAAAAAGTCTATTTTTGCAGCCCCAAACAAGGGGAAAGGATGTCCCAGTAGCTCAGCAGGTAGAGCACATCCCTTTTAAGGATGGGGTCCTGGGTTCGAATCCCAGCTGAGACACCAAAAAAAGGATAGCGATTGCTATCCTTTTTTATTTATCCTAGGCAAGGTTTGCCAGACTACTTCTTGCCTTTCGTGAGCAGCTGCTGGATTTCGTTCAACTTCATCAGCGCCTCTACGGGCGTAAGACTATTGATATCCAGTCCCACAATCACATCCTTCACCTCCAGGAGAAGGGGATCGTCGAGATTGATAAAACTCAACTGATAGCCAGGCGAAGACTTTTCGATCATAGGTTCTTTGTTGTCTTTGGAAGCTCTGCTCTGTTCCAGTTGTTGCAGAATAATCTCGGCGCGTTTGAGCACCGATGCGGGCATGCCGGCCATCCGGGCCACATGGATTCCGAAGCTGTGTTCGCTGCCCCCGGGCTCCAACTTGCGGAGAAAATAGACCTTGTTATCAATCTCCTTGATAGAAACATGGAAGTTTTTGATACGGGCAAACTGTGCAGCCATGTCGTTCAACTCATGGTAGTGGGTGGCAAACAACACCTTGGCACGGGCATACGGGTTTTCATGCAAATATTCGGCGATGGACCAAGCGATGGAGACCCCGTCATAGGTGCTGGTTCCACGACCGATCTCATCCAGCAGTATGAGACTGCGGTTGGAGATATTATTCAGGATGCTGGCTGTCTCATTCATCTCCACCATAAAGGTAGACTCTCCCGTCGTGATATTGTCGGAGGCACCCACGCGGGTGAAAATCTTATCCACCACCCCGATGTGGGCACTCTTAGCCGGCACAAAACATCCAATCTGCGCCATCAACACAATGAGCGCCGTCTGACGCAACAAGGCCGACTTACCAGACATGTTGGGACCAGTAATGATGATAATCTGCTGTTTATCATTATCCAGAGTGACATCATTGGCGATATAGGGTTCGCCTGGTGGCAGCTGTTTCTCGATCACTGGGTGGCGCCCCTGTTTGATCTTAATGCTGAAACCGTCGTTGATGACTGGGCGCACATACTGGTTGGAGGCGGAAACGGCTGCAAAGCAATGGAGCACATCCAGTCGGGCGCAAAGCCTGGCATTGTGTTGAATCGGGGATATATAGTCCGTCAGACTGACCAGCAACTCATTAAACAGCTGCGTCTCAATAACACCAATCCTGTCTTGCGCGCTGAGTATTTTGGTCTCCAGATTCTTCAGTTCTTCGGTGATATAACGTTCATTGTTGGTCAGCGTCTGCTTCCGGGTCCATTCGGGTGGAACCTTGTTTTTATGTGAGTTGGAAACCTCAATGTAATATCCGAAAACATTGTTGAAACCAATTTTCAAGTTGGTGATTCCGGTGTGTTCCGCCTCTCGCTTCTGAATGTCGGCCAAGACATTCTTACTATTGGTGGCCAGATTTCTCAACTCATCCAATTCAGCACTGACTCCTGGCTGGAAGATATTCCCTTTGCTGACCATCACGGGGGCCTCCTCTTCAATTTCCCGCTCAATACGGGAGCAGATAGAGAGACATGGATTCAACTGCTCGGCAATTTTGGACAAGGATTGCTCCTCAGTATGCTGACAAAGGTTCTTGATATTTTCAACAGCACGGAGGGATCGGGACAATTGCAGGACCTCCCGGGGATTGATCTTGCCGGTGGCGATTTTGGACACCATTCTCTCCAGATCCCCCACCCGCTTTAATTCTCCAGCCAAGTTCTCCGCCAAAGAATTCTGCTGCATCAGATACTCCACCATCGAAAGTCTTTCATCAATCAGCACCTTCTCCTTCAAAGGCATCAATAGCCATTTGCGAAGCATTCTGGAACCCATGGGCGTCTGGGTTTCATCCAATATCTGCAAAAGGGTAACGGCATTCTCATTAGGCGTGGAGACCAACTCCAGATTTCGGACAGTAAAACGGTCCAGCCAGACATACCGCTCCTCTTCAATACGGGTCAACTTATTAACATGCTGAATCTTATGATTTTGTGTCTCATACAGATAGTGCAAAGCAGCTCCCGCCGCGATGATACCATGTGGAAGTCCTTCCACACCGAAGCCCTTTAAAGATGAGGTCTGGAAATGATTGGTAAGCAACTCTGTTGCAAAATCAGAGGTGAAAACCCAATCATCAAAGGGGGTGAGCAAAATCTTGTCTCCGAAGAGTTCTTTGAACCGCGACATCTTGTTTTTCTGAATGATCAACTCAGCCGGCTTGAAATTCTGCAGAAGCTTATCCAGATAGGTTATATCCCCTTCCGCCACATAGAATTCTCCTGTGGAGATATCAACAAAGGCCACGCCACTGATATTATCATTCAACTGAACAGCACCCAAGAAGTTATTTTCGCGTTGCTCCAACACCTTATCATTGATGGATACGCCCGGTGTCACCATTTCTGTAATACCCCGTTTCACCAGGGTCTTGGTCAGTTTCGGATCCTCCAACTGCTCACAAATGGCCACCCGCAGCCCTGCCTTGACAAGCTTGGGCAGATAGACGTCAAGTGCATGATAGGGGAAACCGGCCAACTCCGTCTGAAAAGTACCTTTGGAATGATGTTTGGTCAACGTGATGCCTAAAACTTTGGAGGCTGTGATGGCATCATTGCCATAAGTTTCGTAGAAATCCCCCACCCGGAACAACAAAATAGCATCAGGGTGTTGTGCTTTGAACTTGTTGTACTGCCGCATCAAAGGGGTTTCTGTCGTCTTTTCCATATCTTCGTCAATGAGTTGGCAAAGGTATAATTTTTCAACGAAAATAGAACCTACTTTAAATTTTATCCATTATTCTGTGTCAATAAAAATTTTGAGAGGCTGCAGGCAGATATAAAAAAATTGTATTTTTGCCGCCAAATTAAACAAACAACTTAAAACAACAATTACTATGTCTTACAAAATTAATCCGGATCTTTGTGCAAGTTGTGGTACTTGCCAAGGCGAATGCCCTCAAGAGGCCATCTCTGAAGGTACTCCTTACTCCATCAACCCTGATTTGTGCATCGAGTGTGGCGCATGTGCTGACGCATGTCCCTGCGAAGCTATCGATCTGGAGTAGTATTCACAAAGATATCAGAAGAACAAAAGGAGGTCATTGGGCCTCCTTTTCTATTATCTGCCTGTCAGTTGCCAGACCTGCAAAAGACCTAATGCAAGAGACTGCCAGTCAGGTTTGTTGACATGTTTAAAATTTATGTACCTTTGTGGACAAAAATAATTTTTAGAATAATTACCATAATTTATTGATTATGAATAAGATCGTATTAATAACGGGAGCCACGAGCGGCATTGGGCTCAGTTGTGCTAGAAAATTCGCCGAAAATGGCGACAAACTGATTCTTACAGGTCGTAACGAAATCAAGTTGGAAGAGATCCGCCATGAACTGTCAGCCAAAGGTGTGCAAGTCCTGACACTGACTTTTGATGTGCGGGATCGCGAGAAAGCCACGCAATGCATCAACAGTCTTCCCGATGAATGGAAAGCCATCGATGTGTTAGTCAACAATGCCGGCTTGGCACTGGGTCTGGAGCCTGAATATGAAGGCAGTTGGGAAGATTGGGAGACCATGATTGATACCAACATCAAGGGGTTGCTGACCATGACCCGTCTCATCGTGCCGGGGATGGTGCAGCGCGACTGCGGCCATATTATCAATATCGGTTCGGTGGCCGGTGATGCCGCTTATGCCAACGGAAACGTATATTGTGCCACCAAGTCGGCAGTGAAGACCTTGACCGATGGACTGCGTCTTGATGTGGCGAGCAGTGCTGTCCGCGTGACGAATTTAAAGCCCGGACTCGTAGAGACAAACTTCAGCAATACCCGTTTCCACGGTGACACGGAGCGTGCTGCCAATGTCTATAAAGGTATCAAGCCGCTTACAGGCGATGACATCGCTGATGTAGCTGTATTTGCTTCCAATGCTCCTGCCCACGTGCAGATTGCCGAAGTCTTGATTCTCGCCACCCATCAAGGCAGTGGCAGCGTCATCGTGAGAAAATAACCATAACCAGCCGGAGGCATGTGCAGATAGGTCTGTGAGTTTTTGCTTAGTCTGTGTAAATCTGATTTTCGATCTTTCTTCCTCCCGAAACAGCATTCTCCTTATGAAAGAAAAGTATTCGAATAACAAAACTCGCAGGAAGCTTATCGTTTTGATTGCCATTATTCTCCTGTTAGCTGTGGGTGGTGTCTGGGCGTGGTGGGCCTGCTCGTCAAGAACCAGCAACGTTGGGAACGCTCGGTATATCGGAGAGGTACCGGCGCCTTTCGGTTACCAAAGAGTTGAGGTACAGGACAAAAGCTATGCCACTTATCTTCGTTCCCTGCCCCTGAAGCCCCAAGGAAGCAAGGTGCAACTCTATACGGGCGGGGATGCCAATTACCAATGGCTCTCGGCCGCAGTGGTGGATATGAAGTTGCTTTCCAACTATGAGCAATGCGCCGACGTGACGATGAGAATCCGGGCCGAGTATTTGTACAAGATGGACCGGTATAAAGATATATGCTTTACGGATGTCAACGGGCAAAAGATGCAGTATCGGGGAGGTAAGGATAGAAATGCCTTTGAGAGTTATCTGAAAAGAGTCTATGGAATGTGCAATACGGCTTCCCTATATCGGGAAACAACGCCGCGTCCCGTTCGGGATGTCCAGCCGGGCGATGTGCTGGTCTATCCGGCTCGCGATGGCCATCAGTACGGCCACGCCGTGCTGGTGGTGGACGTGGCACGGAACAACTCCGGCAAGGTGGCCGTCCTATGCGTGGAAGGGAACACTCCCGCTCGCGAAATGCACCTCCTGCGAAACATCGCGCATCCCCGCCGCAATCCGTGGTTCATCCTGGATGATGACGGCAATGACCTCTACATCTCCGTCTTCAGCTTCGCCCCGGAAGAGTTGCGGCACTACTGACCCATGACTATTTTGTGTATTTTTGCAAATAAATCCAACAAAATATCATACTTGGAAATAATGGAACAGAATTTTTGTCAGAGCTGCGGAATGCCGCTCACCCCAGAAATCTTCGGCACCAACGCCGATGGCACCCAAAACGAAGAATACTGCATCTACTGCTACAAAGACGGATGCTTCACTGGCGACTTCACCATGGAAGAGATGGTGGAGTTCTGCGCGCAGTTTGTGGAGGAGTACAATAAAAACACAGGCCAAAACCTCACTCGCGAAGAGTACGAGGGCGTGCTTCGTCAGTATTACCCTAATCTGAAGCGTTGGCAACTACCCGCCGACCAGCTGCCGCACGCCACCTCCCCCATCAAAAAGCAGCTTATTGATGAGGTAAACGCACTCGGCATCAAAGGACTCCCAAAGATTGAAAACCTCTTCGTGCTGCAAGGTTCGTTCGTCAACATGGAGTACACCATCAACGGCAACAAGGTGAAACTCCTCGACGACAATGCCACGTATTGGGGTAATCAGGTGGAAAAAGGCGACGGCCGCTGCTTCGGTATCGCTTGCGACGAGCACTATATCCTCGTGAGCGAGTACGGTAAGGACGGTGCGGATGCCGAGCTGGTGGTTTTCAAAAGGAGATAAATAAGTAAGAAAACCGACCACCGAGACCTTACGAAGCAGATACAGGACTGCCGAGGTGTTCGCGGAGTGCCATCTGGTTTTAGCGGTCGTGAATTTTATTGTCAAATGAAACACAGCCCAAACTACATAACAGTTCTCCGCTTCCTTGGCGCTTTCGGTCTCCTCTTTTCCGATGTAGGAAGTGTCACCTTTTGGGTAATATATTTCGCCTGCGGACTGAGCGATATGGTAGATGGTTTCTTGGCAAGGAGACTTCACTGCGAAAGCAAAACAGGAGCACTGTTGGACAGTCTAGCAGATTTGGCGTTTGTGGTCAGCTGTTGCATACGGCTGATCACTGTCTTGGTACTTCCCCATTGGCTTT
>JAFYEU010000059.1 GCA_017544105.1 Bacteroidales bacterium | reverse complement strand
TAGGAGACGTTGGGCACGGTGGCGATGACGTCCTGGTCGAATTCGCGGTCGAGGCGTTCCTGGATGATCTCCATGTGGAGCAGTCCGAGGAAGCCGCAGCGGAAGCCGAAGCCGAGGGCGGCGGAGGATTCCGGCACGAAGGTCAGCGAGGCGTCGTTGAGTTGCAGTTTCTCCAGCGAGGAGCGCAGTTCCTCGTACTGGTCAGCCTCCGTGGGGTAGATGCCGGCGAAGAGCATCGGCTTCACCTCTTGGAAGCCTTCGATGGCTGTCTCGCAGGGGTTGGCCACATGGGTGATGGTATCGCCCACCTTGACTTCCGAGGAGGCTTTGATGCCGGTAATGAGATATCCCACATCGCCGGCCGACAGGGTGTCGGTAGGGACGCGATTCATCTTGAGGATGCCGATATCATCAGCGTCGTACTCGTGCTTGGTGGCATAGAATTTCACCATCTCATGGGTCTTGATGGTGCCGTTGAAGATGCGGAAGTAGGCGATGATGCCCCGGAAGGAGTTGAAGACGGAGTCAAAGATGAGGGCTTGCAGCGGGGCTTCGGGGTCGCCTTTGGGCGCGGGAATGCGTTCGATGATGGCTTGCAGGATCTGCTCCACACCCTGGCCGGTCTTGCCGCTGGCCTCGATGATGTCGTCAGCATCGCAGCCGATGAGGTCGATAATCTGGTCTTTGATCTCCTCGGGCATAGCGGCGGGCATATCCATCTTGTTGAGGATGGGGATAATCTCCAAGTCGTTGTCGATAGCCTGATAAAGGTTGGAGATGGTCTGGGCCTGCACGCCCTGGGTGGCATCCACGAGCAGGAGGGCGCCCTCGCAGGCGGCGATGGAGCGGGAGACCTCGTAGGAGAAATCCACGTGGCCCGGCGTGTCAATCAAGTTGAGGATATACTCCTCGCCCTGATAGCGGTAGTTCATCTGGATGGCGTGGCTCTTGATGGTGATGCCGCGCTCGCGTTCCAGGTCCATGTCGTCGAGCACCTGATCCTGGAATTCACGGTCGTTGACCGTCTTGGTAAACTGCAGGAGGCGGTCTGCCAACGTGCTCTTACCGTGGTCTATATGTGCAATGATGCAAAAATTTCGGATGTTCTTCATAACGGCTGCAAAAATACAAAAAAAAGTGTACTTTTGCATGTTTCAAGAACCTAAAGATGAGCAAAGGCATCATAGATAAAATCAATTACATCGTGGCTCTCATAACGGAGTTTGCTTTGGCACATAAAATCACCACCCAAGAGGCCTATCGGTATCTTCAACAATACAAAGGTCTTGATTTTGTGGATAGTTTTTATGATGTGGAACACACCTATTCCTTTGAAAACACTGTGGAGGACTTGACTGCCTATTGCAAACGAATGGGAGGGACCTTAGCATGATTCTTTTTCACGGCACTAATGCTACCATAGAAACCATTGACCTCTCCCAAAGTCGTGTTGGTAAGGATTTTGGAATTGGTTTTTATCTAACACCTGACAGGCAAGTGGCGCGCCGACAAGCAGAACGCAAACTCGAGCAATTCGGTGAAGGTCAAGCAAGAGTATATCAGTTTTTTCTCAACGATGATGCACTGCAAGAGGTACACACCCTTCATTTTGAAGGATACACCCTTGATTGGGCCAGATTTGTCTTGAATAACCGTAAAAACCGAACTCGAAATCAGGCACACGATTACGACATCGTAATTGGTCCAATAGCAGATGATGTTGTTGGTTACCAAATTCGTCGTGTGGAAGAAGGTATCATTTCTGAAGAACAGTTTTTGGAAGAGATAAAATTCCACACCATTACGACACAATTTCTTTTCGCGACCCAAAAGGCCATCGATCTATTGCAAATGATATGAACGGGAAAGAAACGTTTATGGTTGAAACATTAACTCGGGAACTAATCACGAGATTGATGGAAGAACGGGCTCTCACGATGCGCGAAGCTATGGATATTGTCTATAACTCCAAGACTTTCACCACACTAAATAATTTGCATTCAGGATTATACTTCCAGAGTCCCGCGTATGTTTATGACATCTTGGAAGAGGAACTTAAAGTGTCAGCAGAACGAATCACCAAGGCTCCATCCATATAGACCTAACTACAGCTACTGGCCAAAAGCCGAAGTCAAAAGTGTGAACAATAAAGATTATGAAAGTTCGGCTTTGCCCAGCACGATAACGAATTCCCCCTTAACTTCTTGCTTGGAGAAATGCTCCACGGCCTCCCGGATAGTGCCGCGGAAGGTAAACTCGTAGATCTTGGTCAGCTCTTTGGAGATGGCTATCGGGCGGTCGGGGCCGATGATCTCCTGCATCTTCTCCAAGCTTTTGAGCAGGCGGTGGGGCGACTCATAGCAGACGATGGTCTCCTCCATCTCGGCGAAGCGTCTCAGCAGGGTCTCCTTGCCTTTCTTGTGAGGCAGGAAGCCGTAGAAGTAGAAGCTGCTGCAGGGGAGGCCCGACTGCACGAGGGCGGGGATGAGGGCCGTGGCGCCGGGGAGGCACTCGACAGGGATCTCCTGGCGCACGCACTCGCGGATGAGCAGGAAGCCGGGGTCGGAGATGCCAGGCGTGCCCGCGTCGCTGACCAACGCCACCGACTCGCAGTCACGGATCTGGCGCACATAGCCGTCCACCTGGGCATGTTCGTTGAAGATGTGGTAGGCCAGACAACGCTTGTCAATCTGGTAGTGTTGCAGCAGATGTTTCGTGGTGCGGGTATCCTCGGCCAGGATGAAATCGACGGACTTGAGCACGTTGAGGGCGCGCAGCGTGATGTCTTCCAGATTGCCGATAGGGGTTGGGACGATGTAGAGTTTCATGACAGGCGGTATTAAAACAAAAAAAGGAGGAAGGTTTTTGAAGACCTTCCTCCTTGGTGCCCAGAACAAGAGTCGAACTTGCACATCCGTTCGGATACTACACCCTGAATGTAGCGCGTCTACCATTCCGCCACCTGGGCAGGTTGTTTCAATAGAGTCCCTCTCTGATAAGGTCGTGGATGTGAATCACACCGAGGTATCTATTGTCAGTATCAACCACAAAAAGGTTGGTGATACTGTTGGTATTCATAAAGTTGACGGCGTCGGCCGCCAAGGTCTCTTCGTGAATGGTCTTGGGTGATGTGGTCATCACCTCTTTGGCGGTCAGGTGCGTATAGTCTGCAGATCTCTGCAGCATTCTTCGCAAGTCACCGTCCGTGATAGCCCCTACAATCTTCTCACCGTCCAACACGGCCGTCACGCCCAAACACTTGCCGGAGATTTCGAGGATGACCTCTTGGATGGAGGCATCCGGGGCAACAGTGGGTTTTTCGTTGAATTTGTAGAGGTCTTTCACCTTCATGGTCAGTCGTTTGCCGAGAGAGCCACCGGGGTGGAGCTTGGCAAAGTCCTGCGGGGTGAAGCCCCTCTCCACGATGAGTGCCGTGGCCAGTGCGTCGCCCATGGCCAGTTGGGCGGTGGAGCTGGTGGTCGGTGCCAGGTTGTTGGGGGTGGCCTCCTTCAGCACTGTGCAATTCAGGACGTAGTCGGCGGACTGCGCCAAGAAGGAGTTCATATTGCCCACCATGGCAATCATCTTGTTCCCATTCTGCTTCAGGAATGGGGTCAACAGGGTGATCTCCGGCGTGTTGCCGCTTTTGGAAATGCAGAGCACCACATCGTGGGGCTGAATGATGCCCAGATCGCCGTGCACCGCATCTGCCGCGTGCATGAAGACTGCCGGTGTGCCGGTGGAATTCAGTGTTGCCACTATCTTCTGACCTATGATGGCACTTTTCCCGATACCCGTTACAATCAGCCGGCCCTTGGAGTTCAAGATGAGTTTGACACTCTCTTCAAAGTCCTGGTCCAGATATTGAATCAACCGCTCAACAGCCTCCGCCTCCTCTTTCAATACCCGTCCGGCGCATTGTAATATGTTGCTTTTCTCCGTCGTCAATATTTCAAAGTTGCGAGATTTCTCTCTCTTTATTTCAATAGCGTGATAGAATCTCGGATATGTTCTCCGCGCTATTGCGGTCTCTCCAAAGTAGGTTTTGAACTCCTCTTTTTTCAGGTTTTCAAAGTCCCGATTTTGGAGGCGCAAAAATACAGAAGTTTTTGACATCTTCAACACTTTCGGAAGATTTTTTTTATTGCGGGGGCATTTTTCCAGACAAATATCGCAGCCAAAGAGGAGCTGACTAGCCGCTAAAACACTGTCTTCCACATTCTTATTCTCCACCGTCTGATATGCGAAGCATTTGCGCGCATCGACTCTATAGGGGGTATCCAGCGCGTGGGCGGGGCAGCTCTGGACGCAGATATCGCAGTCGCCACAGTCGGAGATTCGGGGAGAATCATAGGAATCCACCCGCGCGGTGGTCAGCAGGACGCCAAGCACGAAGAAGGAGCCGGACTCGTTGTGGATGAGACCGTTTTTGCCGTAGCACCCCACCCCACTCTGGACGGCCCACTGCTTTTCGGAGATGCGGGAGCTGTCCACGGTGATGCGGCACTGAGCGCCGGGGCACTCCTGCTGCACAAAGTCAGCCAGCGGCTGCAGCTGGCGTTTCACCGCCTGATGGTAATCTTCCACCCACGTGTATCGGGCTGTCCGATACTGGTCGCTGGCGGGCTGCGCATCGGTCAGGTAACTCCACGTCACCACCACCACACTCTTACAGCCTTCCAACAGGGATTCCGGGTCAAAGCGCTGATCGACCTCCCGTTCCAGGAAGTGCATGTCTGCCTGATAGCCCTCTGCCAACGCTTGCTCAAAGAGACCCTGCTGTTCGCGCAGGGCGTGTGCCGGCGCGATGCCGCACTGCATGAAGCCCAGCTCCAACGCCTTGGCTTTCAACCGGTCAGCCCGCAAAGTCTCCATCGGCATCAGGGCATCTTAAGTTCTTTGAATTTGTCTGGGATATGGATGGCGGTAGGACCCGGCACATCCAGGCGCACCAGCTTCATCACTGCGTCTATCTCTATCAGACGGTTCAGGTCCTTCAACTCCAGCTCCGTGAAGAAGGACTGGGTGGAGTCCAGGGCCACATAGGCCTTCGGCTCGGCCACCAGACCCTTATAGCGCAGGGCGGCCTCATCCTCGGGCGTCATATTGCCATTGAAGACCGACTGTATCAATCCGAAATCGATGGGCAAGCCCGTCAACTTGCGAAAGGGAGCGTAGGTACCTTTATAGTATTCATATTTCAGCTTGTTGACATATATAATGCTATCGGGGGTGCAGACCACCCGGATGAATTCGATGCCGGAAGCGTGGAGGTTGAGATAGAGGATGCTGTCCACTCTGTTGACCATATAGAAGTTGCAGGTACGCGTCCCTTCGGGGTCGGTCACGTCGGCCTTGCCGCGATAGGTGAGCCATTGGTAGCCTTGGGCCACAGGCGGCAGGGTGTCTATGGAGTCTGTTTTCAAAGTGACAGTTAACTGCTCCTGAGCGCTCGCGGCCTCCGTCACGGGGGCGGGCGGGGCAACCTCCACCACCGTAACCGTATCCTGCTCCGACACCTGACCATAGGCCGTTGGGCATCGAAGGTTGACAGTTCGGCAACTCGTCATCCACGACAACGAGAGCAGCAATACATATAAATATATAGGGCGCATCTACTTGATGAGCGTGATGGTGCCATTATATTCCTTCGGGTCCCCGTTGAGGGTGGTGAAGGTGATATAGTACACATAGACATCCGCAGGCAGGCGCTGGCCGGTCTTGCTGCGACCGTCCCAATAGTCGTAGGGGTTGGTCGTCTGGAAGAGCACGTTGCCATGACGGTCGTAGATGAACATCTTATAGTGGTCAGGATCAACACCCTGTCCTTGGGGTGCCCACGTCTCGTTGATGCCATCTCCATTCGGAGAGAATGAGTTGGGAACATAGAAGAAATAGGGCACGGTTACCTGCACACGCGACTTGACGGAATCAACGCATCCGTTAGTATCAATGGCCGTCAACGTGATGGCATAGTAGCCCGGACGGGTGTAGTCGTGAGAGGGATCCGGCACATTCTCCACCACATTGTCAAGAGAGCCGACATCACCAAAGTTCCAGATCAGGTCATAGCTGGCCGGGGAGAGGCTGTTGCAATAGACTGTCCCGACACCATTCTCCACGTAGATGTCGGTCGGGTTGGCATAGAAGGATGGCACCGGCAAGGGCATGACGTTCACGGTGAAAGTGTCCGTTGTCTCGCAGTCGCCCTCCATGGTGGCCTTGACCACATAGTCGGTGGTAATCTCCGGGGAGACGGTGATGGTAGGGCTGGTCTCGCCGGTACTCCACACCATAGCGAGAGCATCGGGGTGTGTGGCGGTAAGCGTGGAGGAGGTACCCAAGCAGATGGTATCCTTGGTGGCCGTGATCTCCGGGAAAGCCAGCTCGGTGACATGAACGGTGGTGTTGGCGTAGTTCTGGCATCCGTTGTTGAAGACCACCGTCACTTGGTACTGGGTGGTCACCTCCGGGGAGACATTGCACGACTGGGTCGTATCGCCGGTGTTCCAGACATAGCGTTCCGGGGTGATGCCGTAGTAAGAGTTGTCAGCGGTCACGTTGAGGGTCACCTCGTCATTGGGGCAGATGTTACCCGCAGCCGTGTTGGTGGCAAGCACCGGCGGGATGGAGACATGCACGAGGACGGTGTCTTTGAGGTCAAAAACGTCGCCACCGGCATTGGTATAGTGATAGACTGCAATGTAGCTGGTAGTCACCAAGGGGCTGACCACCTGACGGAAGTTGTGACCCACGATACTGTCGGGGTGCACAGAGTTGCGATACCAGGTGATGGTACCATCGGGATCCAGCGGCGTGATGGGAGTGAATCGCCAGCCCTCGTTGTCTGCCGTCCAGTTATTGCCTTGCACGGAGGCAAAATCCCTTCCGGGAGCGACTAATATCTGGGCCGAATTATTGTTCTGGATACCCAACACACCATTTCCTTGATTCCAACTAGAACAACAACCACGGTGACGAATGAATACATCTATGATGTTGGTTCCCTCATACAATACCATCTGATAAGAGTTGTATGTGCTCGGGTTACTT
>JAFYEU010000058.1 GCA_017544105.1 Bacteroidales bacterium | reverse complement strand
TCTTCCAAGGAGGTGGACGCCATCGTCTATTACGAGAAGTACATCGTCATCCAACCGGGTGTCCTGGAGAGCGACAAGATCAAGAAGAACACGTTGCTCACCGAGGAGGAGTATTTTGAACTGACCGAGAATCTGCCGGCTGAGAACCGTCAGCTGGAGGATTCCGATCCTGACAAGTTCATCGCCAAGATGGGTGCCGAGGCTTTGTATGACCTGCTTTGCAAGGTTGACCTCGATGCTGAATCTTATGAGTTGCGCGACAAGGCCAATCATGAGACTTCCCAGCAGAGAAAGAAGGACTATCTCAAGCGTCTGCATGTCTTTGAGGCTTTCAGAGACAGTCGCAAACGTGCCGAGAACCGTCCTGAATGGATGATCATCAACATGTTGCCGGTGATCCCGCCGGAGTTGCGTCCTTTGGTTCCGCTGGACGGCGGTCGTTTCGCCACCTCCGACCTGAATGACCTCTATCGTCGTGTCATCATCCGTAACAATCGTCTGAAACGACTCATCGAGATCAAGGCTCCCGATGTGATTATGCGTAATGAGAAACGTATGCTTCAGGAGGCTGTGGACTCTCTGTTGGATAACTCCAAGAAGTCCAGTGCTGTGAAGACCGACTCCAACCGCGCGCTGAAGTCACTGTCTGACAGCTTGAAGGGTAAGCAAGGTCGTTTCCGTCAGAACCTGTTGGGTAAGCGTGTTGACTATTCTGGCCGTTCCGTGATCGTGGTAGGTCCTGAATTGCACCTCAACGAATGCGGTCTGCCTAAAGATATGGCGGCTGAGTTGTTCAAGCCGTTCATCATCCGTAAGATCCTCGAAAGAGGCATCGTCAAAACGGTGAAGTCTGCCAAGAAGATCGTGGATCGTAAGGAACCCGTCGTTTGGGAGATCCTGGAGAACATTTTGAAGGGTCACCCTGTCTTGTTGAACCGTGCTCCTACGTTGCACCGTCTGGGTATCCAGGCTTTCCAGCCGCGTTTGGTGGAAGGTAAGGCTATCCGTCTGCACCCCTTGTGCTGTACCGCTTTCAACGCCGACTTTGATGGTGACCAGATGGCTGTGCACGTGCCCCTGGGCAATGCTGCCATCCTGGAGGCCCAGATGCTGATGATGGCTTCCCATAACATCCTCAACCCTGCCAACGGTGCACCTGTCACGGTGCCTTCCCAAGACATGGTGTTGGGTCTGTATTATATCACGAAAGAACTACCCTCCACCCCGGATCATAAGGTGCTGGGCGAAGGACGTATATTCTACGGTCCCGAGGAGGTGATGATTGCCTACAATGAGAAGAAGGTGCATCTGAATGCCAAGATCAAATGCCGTGTGAATATCGACGGCAACGGAACCCGTCAGCTGATTGACACGACCGTGGGCCGTGTGATGTTCAACCAGGTGGTTCCCGACGATTATGGTTTCGTGAATATGCTGCTGACCAAGAAGGCTCTGCGTGATATCATCGGCGACATCCTCGCCAAGTGCGGAAACAAGGCTTGTGCCCAGTTCCTCGACGATATCATGACCATGGGTTACCGCATGGCTTTCGAAGGCGGTATGTCCTTCAACTTGGGTGATGTCATCATCCCGGCTGAGAAACCGAAACTCATTGCAGAGGCCAATGCCCAGATCGATGAGATCACGATGAACTACAACATGGGTTTCATCACCAATACCGAGCGTTACAACCAGGTGATCGACGTATGGTCACAGTGCAACGCCCGTCTTTCCAAGATTTTGATGAAGGAGATCGAGGCCGACCGCCAAGGCTTCAATCCTGTGCACATGATGAGAGACTCCGGAGCCCGTGGTTCTGCAGAGCAGATCCGTCAGTTGTCCGGTATGCGTGGTTTGATGGCAAAGCCGTCCAAAGCAGGTTCTTCCGGTGGCGAGATTATCGAGAACCCCATTCTCTCCAACTTCAAGGAGGGTCTGTCTGTGCAAGAGTACTTCATCTCTACGCACGGTGCCCGTAAGGGTTTGGCCGATACCGCTTTGAAGACCGCTGACGCTGGTTATCTGACCCGTCGTCTAGTCGATGTCTCCCACGATGTCATCATCACGGAAGAGGACTGCGGTACGTTGCGTGGCATGACGGTTAGCGCCCTCAAGAAGAATGAGGAGGTGGTAGAGACCCTCTACGACCGTCTGCTGGGCCGTGTCACCTTGCATGATGTGTATCATCCTCAGACCGGCGAACTGATTATCAAGGCTGGTGAGGAATTGACTGAGAAATATTGCCAGATGATTGAAGACTCTCCGATTGAGGAGGTCGAGATTCGTTCAGTGCCGACTTGTGAATCCAAACATGGTATCTGTCGTAAGTGCTACGGTCGTAACCTGGCAACTGGCAAGATGGTTCAGATTGGTGAGGCTGTCGGCGTGATCGCTGCCCAGTCCATCGGTGAGCCTGGTACTCAGCTGACCCTCCGTACGTTCCACGTCGGTGGTGTGGCCGGTAACGTGGCTGCCAACAGTTCCATCACGGCCACCTATGATGGTGTGCTGAGCATTGATGAGCTCCGTGCCCTGGAGAAGACCGATGCTCTTGGACAAGTTTACTATAAGGTCATCGGCCGTACTGCTGAAATCAAGATTATCGATATTACCACGGGCATTGCGCTGGCTTCCTCCAACGTGCCTTATGGTTCTAACTTATACTTCAAACACGGCGATACCGTGAAGAAGGGCGACCTGATCGCCGATTGGGATCCTTTCAATGCGGTCATCCTTTCCGATGTGCCGGGTACCATCCAATTCAACGATATCATCGAGGGTGTTACCTACCGTGTGGAAACCGACGAACAGACCAACATTCACGACAAGGTGATCATCGAGAGCCGTCTGAAGACCAAGAACCCGAGCATTTCCGTCTTGGACGATTCCGGTGAGGTGCTGAAGAGCTTCGACGTTCCTGTGGGTGCCCGTCTGGCCGTTGAAGAGGGACAGAAGATTGACTCTGGTGAAATCCTTGTCAAGATCTTGCGTTCCTTCGGTAAATCCGGCGATATCACGGGCGGTCTGCCGCGCGTCACGGAACTCTTTGAGGCCCGTAACCCGTCAGATCCTGCTGTGGTCTCTGAAATCGACGGTGTGGTCTCCTTCGAGAAGAAGCTCAAACGTGGTAACCGTGTCGTCAAGATCACGCCGCGTAACGACTCCGGCGAAGGCGCCAAGGTTTATCTCATCCCGACGTCCAAGCAGATATTGGCTCAGGAGAACGACTTCGTCAAGGCTGGTACTCCGCTGTCCGAAGGTTCTCTCACGCCTATGGATATCCTGAATATCAAGGGTGCTCAGAAGGTGCAAGAGTACATCATCAACGAGATCCAGGAGGTGTATCGTCTCCAAGGTGTGAAGATCAACGATAAGCACTTCGAAGTTATCGTCCGCCAGATGATGCGCAAGATGGAGATTGACGATCCGGGTGATACGAAGTTCCTGCAAGGTGAGTTGATCAACAAGATCGACTTCCAAGAGGAGAACGACGATATCTGGGAAAAGAAGGTGGTGACCGACAGTGGTGACTCCGAGGATGTACGCGTGGGTCAGATCATCACGGCCAAGAAGTTGCGTGATGTGAACTCTGCCCTGAAGCGTAAGGACCTCAAGCTGGTTGTGGTGCGTGACGCACGTCCTGCCACCGGTAAGCCGATCCTGCAAGGTATCACCCGCGCTTCCCTGCAAACCCACAGCTTCATCTCCGCAGCCTCCTTCCAGGAGACTACCAAGGTGCTCACCGAGGCCGCTATCAACGCCAAGTCTGACGACCTCATCGGTATGAAGGAGAATGTCATCGTCGGCCAGAAGATTCCGGCCGGTACCGGCATCCGCTCTTACCAGCATATCGAGGTCGGCTCCATGGAAGAGTACGAGTCCCTGATGGCATCCAAAGAGATGGAATAACCAGTTAACCGTTTGCGATTATGGAAGAACAAAAAATTGATATCAACTTAACTGATGAGGTGGCACAAGGCCATTACTCAAACCTGACCATCATCACCCATTCTGACAATGAGTTCATCATGGACTTCGTGCAGATGATGCCCGGTGTGAACAAGGGACAGGTCCGCTCACGCGTGATCATGACCCCGAAGAATGCCAAGCGTCTGTTGCGTGCCCTGACGGAAAATCTCGGATCCTACGAGAAGAAAATGGGCGTGATTGATGAAGGTCCTGCGCCGCAAGGCTTTCCTCCATTAACCGGAGGGCAGGGTCTAGCTTAGCGAAATACGTTCAAATTGCTAAATATTTTCCGGAAAGAGGGTGATGTCGTGGATGTCATCCTCTTTTTTACGCGGAGATATGCGAAATGGCAGAAATATTAGATGGCGTGGGGAAAAAGTGGACGGCAGTGTGACAAATGCTATCGTTATCCGTTATAGTAATTGTTTGTATCACGATTTTGAGAAAAGGCCTTTTATCGCATATATTATTCTGCCTCATGCTGCTGTTGTTCATGAGTGTGTGTCCGCTTTCTGCCCAGCCAGGATGTTCGCCCATCTCATTGCCCTATTATGAGGATTTTGAGAATGGATTTGTGTTGAATAATGGTTGGTTCAATGCCACATACTTAGATACCTCCTATGTACTCGTTGATAACTGCTGGTTGCAATGCCGGAGACGGGAAACTGGCTGGAACAGTATGTGTGGCTTTGAATATTTTTTTCCTGGCCCGACGCGCAACGTTTACCTGCGTTTTGGCCAACGCTATAAGAATCATGCCTCGGGATTGAGTCCGACGGAAGCCATCTCGTCCACTCCTGTTTTGGCGAGTTCGCCATCGGGGATTTCGTTTAAGGCATGCTACTATTATGGTATGTCGGGGCCGAATGGAGACTCTACTTCCGCGGGTGTCCAAATGGTGGTGGGCTATACAATGCAGGATGAACCACTCCAAATTGTTCCTAATCCTCATCATGATGGGATTGAACATGTAAATCTCAGCTGGGATCCGTTGCCCTATATGGTGACCAATTATGATCCAAACCATGGTTTTGTGCCCATAGACACGATTACGGTTTATAGTATGAACTATTTGCATTACGATGTGTGTCGCTCCAATTTCGTGTGCAAAGGGATCACGGTGCCGCCTAATAGTCGCCTTGTGTTCAAGTCAGCTATGCCAGATAGTGTGCAAGTGGTCTTCCAGTTGGACAGCCTGACCATCTATGGCGATTACATGGAGCCTGATATCACTATGAATTATAGCGATACTATCTGTTCCGGTGAGCATTATGAAGGTTATGGATTCTCGTTGGGATATCAGCCCCCGGGCACGCATGTCTATACGCGTTGGGAGTGTACCGATACTGCTGCTATCTTGCATCGGTTAACAATCGTGGCGAAATCCCAGAGTTTCCAGCAAATCACGGCCTATATCTTTCCGGGCGATTCGTACCAGTATGAGGACAGTGTCTTCACGCAGCCTGGCTATTATACCTTCACCTATCCGGCTGCCAACGGTTGCGATTCGGTGATCCAGATACATGTGCTTTACGATATGAGTGCCATTGATAAGTGCCAGATGTGGATTCCCAGCGCCTTTACGCCCGATGGTGACGGAGTGAACGATCTCTTTCAGCCGGTGTTTTCTTGTCCCGACTTTTTGGAGTATTACAATCTGAGCATCTTTGACAGGGTGGGGAGCATGATCTTTTATACAACCGACTTGGATAAGGGCTGGAATGCCGACCGAGTGCCGATCGGATGTTATCCCTATGTGGTGCGTTACAAGTTGTTGGGTGAGCCCAAACAGGAAGAGCGGGGCACCGTGACGCTTATCCGCTAGTTACTGTAAGGGGAGGTGTCGTTGTCTTTTCTGAGGTTGTTGACCTTGCTGATGTTGAGCAGGATGCCTACGGCTATGCCCGAAACGCCCAGGGAGGCGCCACCGCTGCTGATAAAGGGCAGGGTCTGTCCGGTGGCCGGTAGCAGGTCGCAATTCACGCCGATGTGAACCAAGGCTTGGCAGGTGAGCCAGAAACCTATGGTGAAGGCGAAGAGCCTCCCGAAAGGCCCTCCTGAATCCTTGGAGATCTCCCGGGCTCGATAGAAGAAGATCAGGTAAGACATGATGATGAGAATGCCAACGAAGATGCCTAACTCTTCGTAAATGGAGGCAAAGGCGTAGTCGGTGGAATTCTCGGGTAGTCGGTACTTGATGACCCCTTTGCCCGGACCTGTAGGATGGAAACTGCCTCGCGCTATGGCGGCACGTGACAGCACCATCTGGTCTCCGTAGCCGTTGACGTTGTCTTTGGTGATATAATAGGTGATACGGTTCACGAACGTACTCATACGCCCGATCTCTATGTTCCGGTCGGACTTCATGCCGATGAGAACGACGCTGGCTATCAACACGGCCCCCAAAACCCCAGTGCCCACATACGCCAGCAGCCATTTTGTCTTGATCTTGGCGATGAAGAAGATGACGGCACATGTAGTGAAGAAGATGATGGCGGTGGACATGTTCAACTTGGCCATGCCAATGCTGAAACACCCTGCCAGACCCAATAAATACAATGTGTTACGATCCGTCAGTTCCTGTCCGTTGTTATATTTGTGCGCGATGTAGTTCGTGATATAGAACAACACCAAAAACCCAATCAGATAGAAAGTCTGCACGTCATGACCGAAGATGGTGACTCCTCGGACGGCCTGCGAGATGATGGTCAGCACCAAGAGCCCCGCTGCAAAGAGGAGCATCAAGGGGGTGGCTATGCCTATGATCCGGTAGTCCAACAGATAGCAGATGATCATCAAAGCATAGCAGACGGCAATGTGTGCCAGGTGGGTCAGTACCCGCATGTTGCTGGTGCTGAAGACCATCAAGACGGACAAGAGGCTCAGGAACACGACGATCATGAGGATGATCTTGTCCCCTTTGAACTGCCATTTGAGATTGAGTTTGCGCATCATGGATCTAGAGTTGTGCCACGGCGGTTTTGAAATTCCGTCCACGCTCATCGGCCGGACCTTCAGAGCAAGGAGAGTACAAGACGGCGTACCCCTTGTCGGCGGCGTAGAAGGCTTGTCTGACAGCATCTTCCATGTTCATCTCCATGGAGTAGGGAATTTCCAAGTCGGAGATGAGTTCATAGACGTCCGCATGGTACACGCCTTGGATGACGATGAACTTTACCTTCTCATACACGGCTTTGAGCAGGTCGTCGGTCATCTCCTTGATATCGTTCATATTACAGATCCAAACCGTCGGTTTGTTCATCCGCTGCAAGGAGAACCAGGTGGCGTTGGCGTTGGTGGAGCTGGCGTCGTCGATGAAGTCGATGCCGCTCAGCGTCTTGACCTGCTCCAGCTTGTGGCCACAGCCTTGGAATGCCGATAGCCGTTGGGCGATGTTTCTTTTGCGGATTTCGATGAGGCGTTCGTTGACGGAGGCCACCATCGGGTTGTTGAACTCTTGCTCCAGTTCGAAGATTTTGAAATTGTTGGTTTTATTGCTTGCCATAGGTATGTTTTGGTTTGATTGTGATTATCTTACTTTTAAGGTTACCAGCGTCAGGACGGCCAGAAGCAGTCCGATGACGATGAAGTGCTGCACGATTTTAGGCTCAGGCACCCCTTTCTTCTGATAGTGGTGGTGCAGCGGCGACATGAGGAATACCCGTCTTCCTTCGCCGTATCTTTTCTTGGTGTATTTGAAATAGTAGCGTTGAATCAGCACGGAGACAGCCTCCGCAAGGTAGATGCCGCAGAGAATGGGGATGAGGAACTCCTTGCGGATGATGATGCAGGAGACGGCCACAATGCCACCCAAGGTCAGGCTGCCGGTGTCGCCCATGAAGATTTGGGCGGGATAGCAGTTCCACCAATAGAAGCCGATGCAGGCGCCAATGACGGCGGAGATGAAGATTACCAGCTCTCCGATATTGGGTAGGTACATGATGTTCAGATAGTTGGCGAAGATCACGTTGCCTGACACGTAGGCGAGCAGAGCAATGCCTACTGCTATGACGGAAGTTGTCCCGGTGGCCAGCCCATCCAGGCCGTCGGTCAGGTTGGCACCGTTGGATACTGCTGCGATGATGAAGACTACGATGAGGATGTAGATGATGAAAGACCATTTTCCTGTGGTGTCTCCCAGCCAGCGGGTGAACCAGGCGTAGTCGAACTCGTTGTTTTTGATAAACGGGATGGTGGTCTTGGTGGAGTGGTGAGGTGCGTCAAAGACATTGTGGGTGTTGACCACGTCGGAGTTGGAGATCTGGATTGCCGACTCCACCGGGGTGATGGCGTTTTTGGCATTCGACTTCTCACAGATCTTTGCGTCCGGATGGAAATAGACGACGGCGCCCACCAAGATGCCCAGGAGAATCTGGCCGAGCAGTTTGGTGCGAGGGGAGAGGCCCTCCTTGTTCTTCTTGAAGACCTTGATATAGTCGTCACTGAAGCCCAGAGCGCCCAGCCATACGGTGGTGAAGATCATGAGCAGGACGTAGATGTTGTGCAGCTTGCAGAGCAGTAATACTGGTATCAGGATGGCGGCGATGATGATGATGCCACCCATGGTCGGGGTTCCCGCCTTTTGGCTTTGCCCCTCCAGCCCTAACTCCCGGATGGTCTCCCCAATCTGTTTCCTTCTTAAAAATCCGATGAAATATTTGCCTATCCAGATGGAGATGATGAGCGAGAAGACAAAGGCCAATGCGGACCGGAAGGAGATGTATTGAAACATTCTTGAACCCGGTAGCCCGATTTTTTGCAGCCAAGTGAATAAATAGTACAACATACGATCTTACATTATTGGTTAAAACAGTTTGTTATCTCTTCCATGTCATCAAAATGGTGTTTGACATGGTTGATTTCCTGATAGGTTTCATGTCCCTTGCCGGCGATGAGCAGCACGCCGCCGTCATGGAGCAGCATGTTGCCGGTTTTGATGGCCTCATGGCGGTTTTCGATCACGGAGACCTGCTTTTTCTTGTTGTCGGGCACCCCGGCCATCATCTCCTCCAGGATGGCTGATGGCTCTTCTGTGCGCGGGTTGTCGGAGGTCAGGATGACCTTGTCGCTATACTTGCAGGCTATCTCTGCCATCTCCGGCCGTTTGGTCCGGTCGCGGTCGCCACCACACCCTACAATGGTGATGACCTCCTGTTTGTGGCCAGTCACATCCACGATGGTCTCCAGTACATTCTGCAGCGCGTCGGGAGTGTGCGCATAGTCCACGATGGCAGTGCAGCCATCCTTGCGGCGCACGATCTGAAAACGTCCCGAAGCACTGTCCAGCATGCTCATGTGCCGAAGTACATCCTCGGAGTCCATGCCTAACAGGATGGCAGTTCCATAGATGGCTAACAGGTTGTACGCGTTGAATTTGCCGACTAGCTTGAAGAAGACCTCATACCCATTGATGCGCATCTGCAGTCCCTCGAAGTTGTTGTCGATGATCTGTCCTTTGAAGGTGGCCAGGGAGCGCAGACTATAGGTGCTCACTTTGCCTTTGCAGTTCTGGGTCATCACCAGCCCGTTCTTGTCGTCGAGGTTGGTCAGCGCGAAGGCAGAGGCTGGAAGATGGTCGAAGAAGGCCTTCTTGGCCGCAATGTAGTTGGCGAAGGTTTTGTGGAAGTCGAGGTGGTCGTGGGTGATATTGCTGAAAATGCCGCCCGTGAACTGCAGCCCGTCGATGCGATGCTGGCAGATTGCGTGGGAGCTGACCTCCATGAAGGCGTATTCGCATCCGGCCTCCACCATGCGGGCGAGCAGACTGTTGAGCTCCACCGCGTCGGGCGTGGTGTGGGTGGCTGGTACCTCTTCCTCCCCAATCTTGTTGACGATGGTGGAGAGAAGTCCCGCCTTGTGTCCCATCATGTTGAAGAGCTGGTGCAGGAGCGTGACGGTTGTCGTCTTGCCATTGGTGCCGGTGATGCCCACCAGGCGAAGGCGTTTGCTGGGATGCCCGTAGAAGGCTGAGGCCAGATGTCCCAAAGCAGCCATGCTGTCCAGAACCTGTATGTAGGTGACGTGCTCGTCCATCACCTCGGGCAGCTCTTCGCAGACGATGACGGAGCAGCCCTGCTCAATCACCTGTCCGATGAAGCGGTGTCCGTCGGTCTGGGTGCCGCGTTGGGCCACATATAGGTTGCTGCAGCCCTTTTCTTCCGAAGGGGTGATCTTGCGGGAATCGAAGCATATGGCTGTGATGGTCCACTCCGGGCTTCCGAAGAGCTGGTGCTTTTTAAGCGCTTTTAATATGTCTTTTAATGGTTTCAAGTAGGTTATAGGTTTTAGGTTTGTGATCTTTTCTAGGGTGTCAGGGTCAGGGTGACGGTCTTGGTGGCGGGGTCTAGCGACTGTCCTCTCACGATACCGCGGCCCACCAGTCTGACCTTGTAGCCGGCTCTGTTCAGTTCCGCGACGGCGTCGGATGCGATCATCTGCCGCACGTTTGGCATCCGGCCTTCTTGCTTGACGACCCATGCCTTGGATTGGATGGTCGGCACCGTGTCGCGAAGCGGGACATAGAAGTTTTGGGTGTTCGACAAGGCTGTGGTATCATAGCCCATGCTTGCGCAGAGGGTGTTGAAGAATCTCCGGTTGATGGGACAGCTCTCCAGGGATGGCTGGAAAGGCAGTTCCTGCGTGTTGCGCATGGCGCTGTAGTTGGACCTGTTCATCATGGCGCGGGCGATCTTGGCGAAGGCGTCCACGGCCACCTCACTGTGCTGTGGCACGTAGTATATGTACACGATCATCGTATATTGAGGATCCTCCATCGGGAAATAGCCGCAGAAGGATACCGCATTGTGGGCGTAATCCCACTTCCTGAGCACAGGATCCCAGATGTCGCGGGTGCCGGTCTTACCTGCAAAGTGGCAGGTGGAGTCTTTGTAATGGCGGCCCGTGCCGTATTTGCCCCAGACCACGCTCTCCAGATACTTTCTCGCCTTGGCGACATTGGTGGGGGAGACGAGCTGCTCGTTCAGCACCTCCGCCTCAAAACGCTGGATGGTATCGTAGTTGTTGGTCACATACTTGACGAAGAGCGGCGCCACCATCTTGCCGTTGTTGGCGATGGCGTTGTAATAGACTAGCGTGTGGAGGATGGGGATGTTGAAGCCGGCTCCGAAGCAGACGCCGTAATAGTTGTCAAAACGTCCGTCATTGCGGATGGAGGCGGGCAGGATGTCGCCCAACTGCGTATGGATGGTGTCCATAATGCCCAGTTTGATGAGTTGCTTGCGATAATTGCTGAACCCTTTCATGCCGTACGCGTCGAAGATCATGGAGGCCACCCCTATGTTGGAGGAGCGTTGGATGATCTCGCTGACGGTGCCCATCGTCTCACCATGTACCTTGGAGTCCTGCTTGTGGTATCTGCGGTAGTTGCCCGACTTCAGCGGATATTCGAAAGTGTGTACAAACATCGGGAAGGTACAGGTGGTGTCATCGGACCGTTTCTCCAGGAAGGAGAGCAGCGAGGCCAGCTTGAAAGTGGAGCCTGGCTCGACCTTGGCGTTGAAGGCGTATTCCATGCTCTCGTTGTAATGCCCGTCGGCATCGCGTTTCAAGTTGGAGATGGCCTTGATCTCTCCGGTCTTGGTCTCCATGACGATGGCACAGCCCCAGTGAGCGCCCAGCTCGCTGAGCTTCAACGCCAATTCGTTATGTACGTAGTTCTGTATCTCCGCGTCGATGGTGGTGTGGAGGTTGTAGCCGTCGATAGGCTCCACGCGGTCTTTCAGGGGCACCACCGTCTTGTTGAGGCGCAGGTATTTCTTACTGCCCTGTTGGCCCGCCAGCAGCTTGTCCATGAAGTACTCCAGGCCGTAATGCTTGCCTTCCACGTTCATGCCGAGGGTACGGCGCGCGATGTCGCCATAGGGATTGATGCGCACCGAGGTCGGCACGTAGTTGAGGTGCGCGTGGATCTTGCGCCCGTTTACTTTCCAGCACTCCAGGTTTTTGATGTAGGAGGTGTCGCGCCCGCTCACCCACGACTTCTCATCCCACTCCTTGACGGCAAACAGGGTCTTGTATTTCTTGTTCTGTACCGCCTGGCTGAAGAAGTTTGTGTAATAGCTCTCGTTGTATTTGGGGAAACGGGATTTGAATTGCTCGTAGAGCGCTTTTCCTAACGTGGAGAAGAGATCGTCGAAGGCTTTCGGGTTTTTGGACAGGGTGTCACCGTATTCCAGGGCAAAGCGACGTCCGTCGAAGGCTACTTCAAAGACGGTGAAGTTGCCTACCAGCAGACGGCCGTGGTCGTCGTAGATCTCGCCGCGGATAGGGGAGAGGTTGTTGTTGAGCACGAAGCAGTTGAAGAGACTGTCCTCCGGTGAAGGCACATAGGAGGTGTCTGTGGTGTCCAACACCTTAGCGCCGTTGCCGTTGGCCATGGCCCCTTCTGTGATGCCCAACTTGAGAATCATGAACAGACAGGCTGCCCCTAACACCATCAACGCCCCGAAGACAACAAAGCTGCGGGTCTTGAAGGGCTTCATCAATTCTTCGCTATTTTGATTCCTTTTCCGCATCTTTGTTCTTTTTGAATATTTTTTTCAGCCATTGGAACTTCTCCTCCTGAGGAGTGGTGATGGTGACGGTGTAGTCAGACTTCTCGTCAAAGACGAATCCGCGCTCTTTGAGGACCTCGATGAGTGCTTTGTTCTCCTCGTAGGGGATGAACTGGTTGTTGGCTTTCAGCCGGCTGATCTCCGCCTTGTATTCCTGTTCCAAACGGTTTATCTTCTTTTGTTTCTGTGCAATGCGCTGTTCGCTGAAGATGGCTATGCCAATGAGCAGCAGTAAGATGACGATGTACAGATACCACGGGCGCATCCTCGGGTTGGTGAGGAACTCTCCGCCGAAGACCTTGTTGAAGAAGTTCTCCGACTTGGGGTCCCGCTCTTTTTCCGGTATGTTGGTCGTGGTTCTCATCGTGCAATCGGGGTTATTTTTTCTGCCGCGCGCAACTTTCCGCTACGCGCGCGGGGGTTGGTGGATATCTCTTGTTCGTTGGGGGTTATGGCCTTGCGGGTGACTGGCTTGAACGGGCTCAGCGGGTTGCCGAAGAAGTCCTTTTCCACCTCCCCGTCCAGCTTGCCCGACCGCATGACATTTTTCACGAGGCGGTCTTCGAGGGAGTGGTAGGAGATCACGACCAGCCGGCCGCCGTCACGAAGGGCGTCGGCGGTCTGCAGCAGCATGGATTCCAGCACCTCCAGTTCGTGGTTGACCTCGATGCGCAGTGCTTGGAAGACCTTGGAGAGCACCTTGGAAGGAGCGTTCTTGGGAAGGCTGGGTTCCAGGACCTTCACCAGTTCGAAGGTGGTGGCTATCTCGCCGGCTTCCCGTGCGCGGACGATGTGCCGGGCCAGCTGGCGGCCGTTGGATAGCTCTCCGTAGGTATAAAACACCCGGCTGAGCTGCGCCTCGTCGTAGCCGTTGACCACCTCCTTGGCTGACAAGGCCTGTTGGCGGTTCATGCGCATGTCCAGTTCGCCATCCTGCCGGTAGGAGAAGCCCCGCTCGGCGGTGTCGATCTGATGGGAGGAGATGCCCAGGTCGGCCAAGATCCCGTCGGCCGGATAGGCTTTATGATATTGTAAAAAACGGGTCAGGTTTTTGAAGTTGGAGGCCACAAAGCAGAACCGCGGGTCGTCGATGAGGTTGGCGGTGCTGTCGGCGTCCTGGTCGAAGGCGATCAGTCGGCCGTCCGGGGCGAGTCGGTCCAGGATGGCGCGCGAATGGCCGCCGCCACCGAAGGTGAGGTCCACGTATGTCCCGGAAGGATGGGTGATGAGAAGGTCGACGGATTCATGCAGGAGCACCGTATTATGATAACTCATCCGACACCTCCTTTTCTGCCTCGAAACGGCCAAGATGAATTTCTTCGTTCAACTTCTCCAGAGCCTCCGGCGTCATGTCGAATTTCTCGTGGTAACGACTGCTGTTCCAGAGCTCGATCTTGCCATTGTCCAACAGGAGCACGATCTCCTTGTTGATATGATAGAGCTCCATCAGAGGCTTGGGGATGACGATTCGGTGCTGCGCGTCGCTTTCCAGATAGGCGGTGTTGCGCAAAAAAGCGTTCCGGTACTGTTTGATCCGTGTCAGGTTGCGGTCCAGCGAGTTGAGGAACTCCATCTGCTCCCGATAGGCTTCCTCGGACCAGAGCATGATGTGCTCGCCAAATCCGTGTGTCACGTAGAAAGCCCGGCGCCCGTCTTCCGGCAAGGCACGCAGGAGGGCCGTCGGCAATTTCAGCCGGCCGCTCTTCTCGATGGAGACTTCCCAATACCCGTAACTCAGATTTGACATGTTGATTATTTTGAAAACGTGACAAAAATATACTTTTTTTCATTACATTTCCATAAATCCAGATTATATTTCTAAAAATCGAAAATTTATCATATAACTATCTGATTATCAGTTTGGAAATTTTTGGATTTTTTTATTAACAATAATACTTATAAACAATAATATGCTGATAACGTGATATTTACAATCGATTTGTTATAAACTATGTTAATTTATTGATTTATAATATGATATTGATTTTATTGTAACAACTTATTGTTGATAAGTGATGATTTTTGGATTGTTTTCTCCAAAATATGGAAAAAAATGGAAATAAATGGGCGCGAAAGGAAGGCTTTTTTCGACGGCTGAAGGCAATAACCAACCCCGGTATTTCGTTTTGTATTGCTGATTTGTTTATCTTTGCCGTCTTTAAATCTACATCATCATGAAGCGATTCCTCCTCTTATCCGTATTCTCCCTCTTCCTGCTGGTGAGTGCGAATGCCCAATGGAACACCGATTTCTATGCCGATAACCGGGTTTATCAGTCGGGCATCCATAGCGTGGACCTCCATCCTAGTGACACCCGCCTGGGCGAGCCCGTCGCTGTGCTCGGAGAATACAACCAGCTGGTGCTCGAGTTTGATGATGTGGAGACCGACGACCACTATCTCAAGTATACCTTCATTCATTGCACCCACGACTGGCAGATATCCGATATGAACCAGATGGAATACATCAGCGGTTTTAACGAGGATATGATAGAGCAGTACGACTACTCATTCAACACGATTGTGCATTATACCCACTATCAGATCTCTTTTCCTAATGAGAATATGACCTTTACCAAAAGTGGTAACTATATCTTGTTGGTCTATGATGACACGCCCGACCATCCCGTGTTGACCCGTCGTTTCATGGTGCTGGAGAACTCTCCCGCCAAGGTGAATGCGGTCGTGCATTACGCTACGGATGTGAATCAGCGTTTCACCCATCAGGAGGTTGACTTCGAGGTGCTGCCCGCCTCCTTCGCGGTCCGCAACCCGGCCATGACCCTCC
This sequence comes from Bacteroidales bacterium, assembly GCA_017544105.1. Classification (GTDB taxonomy): domain Bacteria; phylum Bacteroidota; class Bacteroidia; order Bacteroidales; family WCHB1-69; genus F23-D06. The sequence goes on along the minus strand of JAFYEU010000058.1, from coordinate 2,418 downwards.
ACGCCACCATCAAGCAGAACGGACGGTGGGACAATGCCAAGTACGGCCTCACCTATCACTCGTTTTCCAACAACACCTTCAGCTTTGACTATGACGACGGACGCAACGTCTTTCCCGGCGGGGCCGAGTTCCGCACCTTCGACATCAGTACCCTGCGCTCCAATGGTGATCGAATTGTCAGCATCGACTTCGAACACCGTCGCAACCAGGCTTACGTCCTCATGGATGAAGCCCGCCCATACAGCGCCTACGAAACCCGCAGCACGATGAACGGCGAGTGCATCTATTACAACCGCGACCTTCCCAATCCTTACTCCGAGGACTATGTGAACACCTACTTCACCCTCAAGAGCCAATATCCGTTCACGGACGGCGATGTGTATGTCTTCGGGGAACTGACAGACTGGAGAATCATGGAGGATGCCAAGTTGCATTATGTCCGGGAGCAGAACTACTGGGAGGCCTCCTTCTATATCAAGCAGGGACGCTACAATTACCAGTATGTGTATGTGCCCCATGGATCGAAGGAGATTGATGCCACATACGTGGAAGGCAGCCATTATGAGACCCAGAATCAATATACGATCCTGGTCTATTTCCGCGAGGAGGGCACCTCTTACGACAAGCTGATCGCGGTGGAGCACTGCTCTGTTCAATAGATCTTTTGGCTCTTGGTGATGAGGCATGCCACTATTGTTCCTCGAAACAACAAATAAACAATTCAACAATTCAACAATTCAACAATTTTCATACCTTTGCGCCCTTGTTAAAATATTGCTGAGTAAAAATTTTAATAATGTATTATATGAAGAAGATTTTACTGTTTACCATGGTTTTATGCGCCACATTCTGTTCTTTCGGCCAAGGCAAGAAGATCAGCATGGAGAGCATCTGGGACGATTTTATGTTTTATCCGCGCGGGGTGGCTGGCTATACGGCGATGCCCTCCAGCGACTACTATACGGTCGTGAAGCGCGGTGGCATCGAGCGCTACTCCTTTGAAACGGGTGATCGTATCGACATGCTGCTGCCGAATGAGACGCTCAGCAAGCTCAGCAACGGCGAGCTCAATACGGGCCGTCTCAGCGGATACTCCTTCTCCAAGGATGAGAAGAACATCATCCTCTCCTTCGACGAGGAGAGTATCTGGCGCCGTTCCTCGCTGGCGTACTACTATGTGTACAATGTTGAGAACAAGACCTTGAAAATGGTGGCAGACACTAATACCAAGTTGCACTTTGCGGACCTTTCCGAAGATGGCCAGCGCGTGCTCTTCGCCCGCGACTGCGACCTCTTCATCCAGGATATGAACAGTGGCGCCATCACCCAGATCACCCATGACGGGGAGCCCAACGCCATCCTGAACGGCTATGCCGACTGGGTGTATGAGGAGGAACTCGACATGTCGCAGGCCGCTTCCTGGTCGCCCGACGGCAGCAAGGTGGCCTTCCTGCGCTTCGACGAGCGCCGCGTCAAGGAGTTCACCATGCCCATTTACGACGAACTCTATCCCACCGACTTCACCTACAAGTACCCGAAGGCCGGCGAGGACAACTCCCTGGTGGATGTCTATATCTACGATGTGGCCAGCAAGAGCCTTACGCGCGTGGACTTGGGCGACAACACCAACTGCTACTTCCCGCGTGTCTATTGGCAGCCGAACAGCCGCGACGCCATCATCCTCAAGCTGAACCGCCATCAGAACCGCCTCGACTTCATCCGCTATAACACTGTCACCAAACAGCAGGATGTGGTCTATACCGACGAGAACGACAAGTGGCTCGACATCACCGACGACTACTACTTCCTCAGCGATGGCAAGACGATGATTGTCACTTCCGAGCGCGATGGCTTCAACCATATCTACAAGATCACCCTCGGCGGCGGGCGTGTGCAGCTGACCTCCGGCAACTGGGAGGTGAACGGCATCCAGTTCGTCAACGAGAAGAAGAAACTCATCTACTATCAATCCAACGAGTCTGGCGTGCTCAACCGCGACCTCTACGTCATCAACTTCGACGGCAAGAAAAAGAAGATGCTCAGCAGTGGCGACGGCTGGAACGAGAGTTCCTTCTGTCCTACGGGCAACTATTATCGTAACCAATACTCCAATCTGAACACATTGCCGGTCTATACCATCTGCAATGCTGCTGGCAAGCAGTTGCGTGTCTTGAACGACAACAAGGCAGTGAAGGAGACGATGGACGAGTACGGCTTCCAGCCGCGGGAGATCATCAGCTTCACTACGCCTGACGGCACCGTGCTGTTCGGCTGGATGCTGAAGCCGGCCAACTTCAATCCCAACAAGCGCTATCCGGTGATGATGAACTGCTACGGCGGTCCCGGCAGCCAGCAGGTGATGAACGCTTACAGCAGCGCGCAGGATCTGGCCTTCTATCAGATGTTGGCGCAGCACGG
>JAFYEU010000057.1 GCA_017544105.1 Bacteroidales bacterium | reverse complement strand
TTCTTTATATTACTACCCCGGCCTGCGGCCACCCGTTGAAGGTTTCACCTTCTTTTCCTCCTCACTCGGCATAGTCAAAGCAAACTTTGCCTCTGCCCTCGTTCTTTCGTCAAATCTTAAAAAGAAGGGGAACTTTTGGGGTCCGCACGGCTGTGCGGACAAGGAAAATATTGTGTGTCAGCTCATTATCAGAAGCAGAAATGCCCATATTTTCAACTATAACAAATGCTAATCTGTATTAACCGCAAAACAAACAGCAGGTCATCTTCTATATTATTGCCAAAAAAAAATAGAGACGCAATGCATTGCGTCTCTACAGTGCTGGCGGACCGGACGAGACTCGAACTCGCGACCCCATGCGTGACAGGCATGTATTCTAACCAAACTGAACTACCGATCCGTGTTTCTTAGAACGGCGCAAAAATACACTTTTTTTAAATGCGCGCAACCTTTGCGAATATTTTTTTATTTTTATTGTAATTTGTTATATATGAGTTTTTTACATGTACTAGAACCGCCATGTCAGTCCGAAATAGTAGAGGAATGGCAGCTGATAAATGATATCATTGGTGGTTCTGTTTACATAAAACACGTTTCTATAGTTATACACGTTGGAGATGGAGAGGCTCAACTCCAAGGTGTTTCTCTTCCCGATAAAGAACTTCTTCTTGGCACCCAAATCAAGGCGGTGATAGCTCGGAAGACGCGATTGGTTGAAATCAGCCAGCAGGAAGTAGAGATCTTCGTTGTTGGAGATATAATCATCGTAGATATGATTAGGCGCATAATGCGGGTAGTAGGCTTGGGTCTGCGTGAAGGGAAATCCCGTACCGTAATTCCAACGGAAGTCCACCTGCCAAGATCTTCTCTTTCCAAAGGCATAGGAGGCCAACAGGTTGATGTTGTGTCTTCTGTCGAAATGCGGATTATAGGTAATCACTCCGTCATTACGTTTCACCCATCCCAACGAGTACACCAACCACACATAAAAGCCCTTATGTTCATATTTCACGGTTACATCGCCACCGTAAGCCATACCTTTTTCCCAAATGAACTCATTTTCATCGTCAAACATCTTGTATCTGTTGGTGGAGATCAACTGGGAGAAATTCTTGAAATAGCCTTCCAGGTTGATCGTCAGCTGGGGCAGCGGGTCGTACTCCAATCCTACGATGACATGCTGGGACTTCTGCAGGCGTCCCTTCATCGTGTCGGCATTGTTGATCATATAGTCGGAGAGCAGAGAGTTACTGACGGGGGAGGACATAAAGCCATTGAACAGGCTCACCACATCGCGGTCGGAGGTGACGGAGATGAGGTTTTGGGAATAGAGACCGCCCGCGAGTTTCAAGCGCAGTTTTTTAGTGATATTATACTTGATAGCCAGTCGCGGTTCCGGGGAGACTTCGCCCAACGAGTAGTAATATTGCAGGCGGAAGCTGGGTTCCAGCAACAGTTTATTCCGGAAGTTGTACTTGTATTTGAGGAATACTGACATGTCGGTGGTATGGTCTTCAATATTGATTTGGGATCCCCAAAGAGTATGATACATATAATTGGTATTATAGCCCACCACATCCATGCCAACCTGTAACAAGCTTTTGCCCAGGAAGTAGTTGAAAGTAAGGTTGAAGGTGAATCCGTTCATGGAACTCTCCTTGGGTTTGAACTGTTTGTCGTCCAAAGAGCACTTATAGTTAGAGTAGGAAAGGGCACCTTCAATGGTAGTGGGCACGGAACCCGGCACAATCAGGAAGTTGGCTCCTATGCCCCAGTTGTCCCAAGCATAGTCGGCCACGGAGCTGTAGTTGACACGGTCATCGAAATTAAAGCCGAAGATGTTCAACTTGGTTCCGTTCAGCGTCGAGAGGGTGAGCTTGCCATAGAGGTCGAGATAGTTGTAGGGCAATCCGGACTCGCCCACATAGGGGTAGAAGACCTTGGCGGCTTGGTTGAGGTAGGATCCTTTGCCAGAGAGGATAAAGCTTAGGGCTGTTTTGCGGTCATCCTTCAATTTCACAATAGGGCCTTCGAGCAAAAGTTGGGTTTGGATATTGCTGACATCGACTTTTCCGGAGAGTCTTTTCTTGTTGCCGTCGCGGGTCTTGATATCCATCACGGAGGAGAGTCTGCCGCCGAACTCTGCGCCGAAGCCACCGGTATAGACATCGGCGCTACTCATGATATCCATATCGAAGACAGAAAAAATACCGATAGAGTGGAAGGGGTTATAGAGGATGACGCCGTCCAGCAAGAGCATATTCTGCACGGGTGTGCCACCGCGCACATAGAGCTGACCACCCTGGTCGCCCGTGGAGATGACGCCCGGGAGCACCTGCAGATATTGGGCGAAGTCAGGCTGTCCGCCGATAGCCGGCATCTTGCTCATATCCTTGGGGGTCACGCTGATGACGGAAGTGCGCGTCTCCTGTTCTCTCCGTTGTCCCTCTCCTTTGATGGTCACTTCGTCAATCGTAGTCGTGTTCGGAACCAAGGTGTAGCGCTTCACGATGGTGGTGTCTTTGCGTATCGTGATCGTATCATACAGGTCTACATAGCCCATCATCGTGATCTTGGCCACATATTGTCCCTTGGGAACCTTGGTCATGATAAAGGCGCCCTTGCCGTCAGACATAGCACCATAGGAGGTCCCTTCCAGATGGATCATGCAGTAACCCAAAGCCTCCCCGTTGGAATCATCATAGGTGAAACCTTTGATGGTAGAGCCTTGCGCCCATGCGGCAAAGGCAAAAAGAGTACATATCGTAAATAGTAGCAGTCGCTTCATATACATTTTTATTAAAGGGCGCAAAAATACAAAAAAAGTGATTCTTGATGGATATCGTTTTTCATTCATAAAAAACCTAAAAAATATGTATGTTTTTTATACTTTTGCAGCCTGTTTGAAAAGACCATCATGATAAGTTTTATCAAAGGGAAAATAGTGACGGCCACACCCGCTTATGTGGTCATTGAGACAGCTGGCGGAATAGGCTTCTGCGTGAACATTTCGTTGGCCACCTATTCGCAGATCAAAGACCTGGGGGAGGTGACGTTGCATACCCATTACATCATCAAGGAAGACGCTCAGGTTTTGTACGGTTTTGCGGAAGAAGAGGAGCGCGAACTCTTCCAATTGCTCATCTCTGTCAATGGGGTTGGCCCCAACACCGCACGACTCATCCTCTCCTCCATGTCGGTGGGCGAAGTGTTGAATGCCATCGCCACGGACAACGTAAAGGCCATCCAGTCCATCAAAGGCATCGGTGCTAAGACTGCCCAGCGTCTGATCATTGAATTGAAAGACAAGACCAAGAAACTCTCTTTGTCCGACTCAACAAAAATTTCAATCACATACAATAATAATAAATATGATGCGTTAACCGCATTAGTCGCTTTGGGATTTCCAAAGGCCGGAGCCGAATCCGTCTTGGACAAGATCATCAAAGCAGAAGGGATTAATTTATCAGTGGAAGATCTGATAAAGAAGGCGTTAAAATATTTATAGTTAGACTTTTGAAAAAGACAGATAAGAACAAAATACTATATACCACATGGGCTATTGTCTCCTTGTGTGTGTGCATCACCTTAGGATATGCCGCCAATGCGAGACTACATGATGCAACCCTACCCCACCCCCAAAAGGAGGAGTCTGTAGAAGAAACTGCTGACACCTTCCTTCCGGTGGATTATGAGAATCTTCTCTTGGCCAATACCGCGCTCACCCCTCCCGACTCCAACGAGGAGTCTGGGGTGCCCCAGCCTGACAACAATCCCCTGAACAATCAGCATTACAGCCCGTTCTATCTCCAAAACCCTCCCGGCATAGGCACGGTCATCCAATACAATCCCGAGACCAACACCTATGAGTTCCAATACCAGACCGGCAATGTGCCTTATGGTCCGGGGGCCTATATGGACATCAACGAATACATCAACTACGACCTGCAGCAGAGCATCCAGAACTACTGGCACTCCAACAGTGTGGGCGCCACGGGCAAACGCAACGGCGGTGGCGGCCTGATCCCGGAACTGCACGTAGGCGGCGACCTTTTCGAGAGCATCTTCGGCAGCAATACGATCGACATCCGACCTTCCGGTAACATTGAGGTCAAGTTCGGTGTCAAGCATACGCAAACCCAGAACTACTCCCTACCGGTGAAGCAACGCCGGCATACCGACTTCGACTTCGATCAAGACATCCAGCTGAACATGATTGCGCGGGTAGGTGACAAGATCGAGTTCAACCTCAACTATGCGACCAACCAGCTGCAAGTAGGTACCAACAATGATGTGATGAAACTCAAATACGGCGGCAAAGAGGATGACATTTTGCAGTTGATAGAGTTTGGTAATGTGACCATGCCGCTCAACAGCACCCTGATTACCGGTAGCCAGAACCTCTTCGGTGTGAAGGGGCAGTTTAAGTTTGGCAACCTGACCGTCACGGGTGTGGCTGCTCAGAAGAAAGGTGCCACGCAAAGTGCCTCCATCACCAACGGTGCCGCGGAAGAGGAGTTCTATTTCAGCGCTGACCAATATGAGGAGAACCGCCACTTCTTCCTGGCGCAGTTCTTCCGGGATCACTACAATGAATACCTGAGTACCCTGCCCTTGGTAGGCTCCCCCATCGTCATCACCAAGATTGAAGTGTGGCGCACCACCATCGGAGCTGCCACCAACGAAAACCGTAATATTGTCGCTTTCACCGACTTGGGTGAAGCCGATCCCGAGTTTGCCTCCTTCTCTTACAATCCGATGTACCAGGGTGGCCAGTATCCGGACGACAACATCAACAACCTGATGATGGTAGTGGATACCTCTTTATATCGAACACTCTCCAACGTATCCGCCAACATGCACTCCATCGGCATGAATTCCGGCAAGAACTACGAGAAGTTAGAGAGTGCCCGCTTGCTCTCCCCCAGCGAGTATACCGTTAACACCAAGTTAGGCTTCATCTCCCTGAACTCCGCACTAAGTGCCGATCAGGTGCTGGCCGTGGCTTTCCAATATACGGTCATTGGCGACGACCATGTGTATCAGGTGGGTGAGTTCTCCAATGAGGTGACAGCTCCCAACTGTATCCGGGTGAAGTTGTTGAAGAGCAGCAACACCAACACCAAGTCTCCGCTTTGGAAGTTGATGATGAAAAACGTCTATAGTCTTTCTGCCTATCAGGTTTCGAATGAAAAGTTCCGGTTAAACATTCTCTATACCGGTGATGCAGAAGGTGTACCGAACGGCTTCTTCACGCAAGGCTCTGAAAAAGGCATCCCGTTGATCCGTTTGTTAGGCCTTGATCGTTTAAATCAGCAGCAAGATCCCACGCCTGATGGTATCTTCGACTTTATTGACAATGCCGCCACCGTCGGCGGTACCATCAACTCCAACAATGGACGTATCTATTTCCCGACCATAGAGCCTTTCGGTAAAGACTTGAGGGCTGTCATCACGGAACCCGAGTTGGCCGACAAGTATGCTTTCGACTCGCTGTACACCATGACGAAAACCATGGCACAGCAGATCACCAACAAGAACAAGTTTTACATTGAGGGTACCTACCGTTCCTCCTACGGGTCGGAGTTCCGCATCCCGACCACCAATGTGGCGCAAGGCTCTGTCAAGGTGACCGCTGGTGGTATCACCTTACAGGAGAATGTGGACTACACCGTCAACTATGACATGGGTACGGTCTCCATCATCAACCAAGGCTATCTCAACTCCGGAACACCCATTAACGTTTCTTGGGAGCCGGAAGACGAATATGGTACCGACCAATATCTCTTCGGGGCCAACTTGGACTATGCCTTCTCCCCCAACTTCAACATCGGGGCCACGCTCATGAATCTGCGCGAACGGCCCTTCACCAACAAGGTCAATTATGGCGATGAGCCTATCAACAACTTCATCTGGGGCATGAACTTCGCCTACAAGGCTGAGTTGCCCTTTGTAACCAAAGCTGTTGACCTGCTCTCCTTCCACAGCACCACCACCCAATCGTTCTTAAACCTGGAGGGTGAGTTTGCCCATTTTGTGCCGGGTCATGCCCGGGCCATTGGTAAGAAGGGAACCACCTACATTGACAATTTCGAGGCAGCCAAGACGACCATCGCCCTGAACACCTTTGCCAACTGGGTGTTGGCTTCCACCCCGCAAGGTCAGCCCGACCTCTTCCCGGAGGCTGGTGCCGTTTCCATCACCGACAATGTCCGCAAACAGCTGGCATACGGCTACAACCGCGCCCACCTCTCATGGTATATCGTGGACCAGTCCGTCTTCTACAACGGCAACTCCGCCACTCCTTCCAACCTGACCGCTGAAGACCTCTCGGCTCCCTACGCCCGTGCGGTCTATGAGCCGGAGCTCTTCCCATACAAAGAATACGATGGTACCACCATCTCCACCTACATGCCGGTCTTCAACTTGGCTTATTATCCCACTGAAAAGGGACCATACAACTATGATGTGACGGGATCTGAGGGCTACTCACATGGTATCAATGATGATGGTACTCTGCGCGAACCTAAGTCGCGCTGGGGTGGTATCATGCGCAAATTTGACAACACCGACTTCGAATCCTCCAACTACGAATACATCGAATTCTGGATGATGGATCCCTTTATTGAAAATGAGAATCATAGCGGTGGTAAACTCTATTTCAACTTGGGTGATATCTCCGAGGATATTCTGCGGGATGGTATGAAGTCTTTCGAGAGCGGACTTCCTGCGGACGGAAGTGATGAAGATGTGGTTTTCACCGTCTGGGGTCGTGTCCCGACCGTCCAACAGATTGTCAACGCCTTTGATCTGAACCTGGATTCACGCCCCAACCAAGATGTCGGATATGACGGTTTGCGGGATGATCGCGAACAGGTCTACTTTAACGACAACTATCTGCAACTCATCGCCAACGCCTACGGCAACGCTTCCCAAGCATATATCCAGGCGTATCGTGACCCGTCCAATGATAACTACCACTTCTACCGGGGCAGCGATTACGACCAAGCCGACGTGAAGGTGGTGGATCGTTACAAATATTACAACAATTCTGAAGGCAACTCTCCCACAGACAGCCAAAGTCCGGAGTCCTATCCCACCTCAGCATCCTCCATCCCGAACTTGGAGGACATGAATAACGACAACACGCTCAGTGAGGATGAAAAGTATTACCAATATGTCATCCATCTGGATCCCCAGCACATGGTGGTGGGCGAGAACTACATCAACGATGTCTATGAGGCGGTTTCCTCCCCGCTGCCGAACGGAGAGCGTTTGACCACCAAATGGTATCAGTTCCGTATTCCCATCCACAATCCTGACAGGGTCGTCAACAACATCTCGGGCTTCAATTCCATCCGTTTCATGCGTATGTTCCTCCGTGACTTTGAGGAGCCTATCATCTGCCGCTTTGCCACCTTTGAGCTCGTGCGTAGCGACTGGCGCACCTACAACCTGGGATTACAGGAAGAGGGTGACTACACGCCCACGCAGGGCGATGGCGAGGGCTCTTTCTACGTGGGAACCGTCAGCTACGAGGAGAACTCCAACAGAACACCCATCCCGTACGTGCTGCCTCCCGGCATCGAACGCGAGACCATTGCCGGCTTGAACACCTACCAGATCAACGAACAGGCCCTGACCCTGAAAGCCGTGGACCTGGTGGATGGCGACGCCCGTGCCGTATACAAAAGCACCTCCTATGACCTCCGCAACTTCGAAACCCTGCAGATGGCTATCCACGCTGAGTCTATCGTCAGCTCCAACGACCTGCAGAAAGGGGACATCTCCACATTCATCCGGTTAGGTTCCGACTTCACCGACAACTACTATGAATATGAGATCCCCGTGGAGATCACTCCTTGGGGTGTTGGCAAAGACACTTTCGCCATCTGGCCGCTGGCCAACAACATGGTGATCTATCTGGACTCCCTGGTCTCCTTGAAGATGGAACGCAATCTGGCTGTCCGTCGAGGCGACCTCACCAGCAACCTGATCCCCTACACCAAGTATCTGGAAGACGGCAACAAAATGACCATCGTCGGCAACCCGAACTTAGGCGATGTGACCACCATCATGATCGGTATCCGAAACCCGAAAAAGCAGAGCATGATGGATAACGATGATATGGAACCCAAGTCTGTGGAGGTGTGGGTGAATGAGTTGCGATTGGTGGGCTTCGATGACCGACAGGGCTTTGCCGCTCTCTTGCGTGCCCGTATGAATATTGCCGATGTGGGTGACCTTACCGTTTCCGGCACCTACTCCACCCCAGGATTCGGCAGCATCGAACAATCCCTGACCGAGCGCTCCCATGAGACCAACGTGAATCTGGACATCGCCACCAATATCGATGGTGGAAAACTCTTCTTCCCTGAGAAGTGGAATATCAAGATACCTTTCCATTACGACTACTCCATGGGCATGGCCTTGCCCGAATACAATCCTCTAAATCCGGATGTGAAACTGAAAGACGACCTGGCTTTATGCGAGACCGCAGCAGAACGCGACTCCCTTCGCCGTCTGTCCACCGCCTATACGCAACGTCAGAACATCAACTTGATGAATGTGCGCAAGGAGCGTAGTTTCGACAAGGGCTCGATGAAGATGCACCCTTGGGATATTGAAAACTTTGACCTCTCCTACTCCTATTCCGAGTTGATCCAACGGGATGAAGACCTCGAGATGAACAACGAGCTCACCCACAACGGCGAGATAGGCTACACCTTCAGCACCAATCCCAAAAACTACCGTCCTTTCAGCAAGATGAAATGGACACGCAGCAAATGGCTGCAGCTGATCCGCGACTTCAACATCACCCCCATGCCGAAGAACGTGGTGATCAGAACCTCGATGCGTAGAGAGCTCCAAGCCTTCAAGTATCGTCCGAAGAGCCAAGGCAACATCATCGTGGACACCAGTTTCGTCAAATCTTTTGACTGGACTCGTAATTATGCCCTCAACTGGGATATCTTCCAGAGCCTGAAACTGGAATTCCGCGCCGATGCTTCCGCCCGTATTGACGAACCTGACGGTCTCATCGACACCCGTACCGAAAAAGACTCCATCTGGCACAATGTGGGACGGGGCGGCCGGACCACCGACTATCGGCAGATCTTCAGCGGCACCTACCAGCTGCCTATCAACAAAATCCCGCTCTTCAACTGGGTGAATGCCAACGTTCGCTATCAATCCAACTACCAGTTCACAGCGTCGGCCTTGTCACTGGCCTATCTGGGCAACACCATCCAAAACTCCAACACGATCCAGGGCAATGTCAACTTGAACTTTGTAACATTATACAACAATATCCCCTACCTGAAAAAGGTCAACCAAGGCAACCGGAAACCTCAGACAAACCAGAAAAAAGACAAAACCCAATTTGACAAGAACAAAGAAAAAGGGGAAGAGGAGACCGTAGCTGCCAAGGACTCTTTGAAGGAGAAGCCCAATTACGGAAAGATCATCCTGGACGGTACGCTTCGTTTCTTCATGATGGTCCGCAATGTGTCGGCCAACTACACCCGTGGCGCGGGAACCATCCTGCCTGGCTACATGGGCACACCCAAGTTTTTCGGCATCGACCTCCACGACAAGTCCCCGGGCTTCCTGTTTGTCTTTGGCGGACAGCCGGATGTGCAGGCAATCGGCGCCCAACGCCACTGGCTCACCACCGACTCGCTTATGAACACCGCCTACCAACGCACCCGCAACGAGAATCTCAACCTGCGGGCCACCGTCGAACCGTTCCGCGACTTCCGTATCGAAGTGTCGGCCACCCGCCGGTATACAGAAAACTACTCCGAATATTTCCACGTTGACGAAGAGGGCATCCTCTATCACTACACCCCTCAACGCAATGGCTCCTTCAGCATGACCTACTGCGGTTTGAGAACCTTCTTCAAAGATTATAACGAAATATTTGAGGACTTCCGCGATATCCGTATGACCATCGCCAACCGCTTGGCAGAAGCCAATCCGAACTACACGGGCGAAGTGAACCCGGAGACAGGATTCCCTGAAGGCTACAGCGAAGTGTCGCAGGATGTGCTGATGGGCGCTTTCTTCTCCGCTTATATGGGAAAAGACGCTGAAAAGATGGACCTCTCCACCCCGTTCTTGAAGATTCCGTTGCCTAACTGGCGACTCACCTATAACGGTTTCTCCAAAATCAAGGGTATCGACAAGGTGTTCCAGAGCCTCTCCCTTGCACACAGCTACACCTGCACCTACCAGATAGGCGGATTTGCCACCAATCTCTCCTATGTCGAAGGAGCCGGGGCCGTGAATGCCCTGGGCGACTTCATCCCGAGAGAAGAGATGAACCAGATGGCCCTGTCAGAGCAATTCGCACCGCTCATCGGCTTCGACATGACCCTGCGGAACAGCATGCTGCTGAAAGTGGAATACAAGCAATCCCGCAACGTTGCCCTTAGCTTCACCAACAACCAGATCACTGAGACCTCCAGCTTTGAACTGGCCGTTTCCGGCGGCTACCGTTTCAAGGATCTGAAAATCGGCCTGATCTTCGCCGGACAAAAACGACAGTTCGTCAGCGACCTGAATGTGACCGCCGGCGTCGGTATCAAGAGCAACCAGACCCAACTGCGCAAGATCCAAGAACTCCAAGACCAAGTGACGGCAGGCTCCCTAACCGCCACCATCAATGTGGCTGCCGAATACCAATTCAGCCAGATGGTCGGTATCAAGTTCTACTACGACCAGACCATCAACAGACCAAAGGTTCAGAACCAGTACAACAACATGAACTTCGAGACCGGTATCGCACTGCGCCTCATGCTCTCCCAATAGCGGGATTTCCCGTAGTTCTTGACACCCCCCTATTGAAAAATTGTGTTTTTTTATGAAACTACACAACAAGATTTTATTATTTTTGCACCTCAAAAAATAATTAGGATTATGAAAAGAATTAAATTTTTGATTCCGATACTGGTAGCCGCCATCGTGGCTTTTGCCTTCTCCCAGTGCAAGAAAAACCACGACTGCACCATGCATATTGAATGCTACTATTCCAACAACGGCATTGACACCGGCGCAGTATGCCCTAACGCCCATATCGTGGTCGGAAAAGCAGAATATGCCGATTATGCCCGCGCAGACGGCTATACCAATATCCAGGGAATCTTTGAACACATATTCCCCTACCCTGCCCTGCTCGACGTGGTGGCCAACAAGGCTGACACCACCTGGGACGAGGAAGGCAACATCGTGGATGTCAAGTACTACACCGGCGCCGCACAAGTGCAAGTCAACGACGGTGAGACTACCTCTAAGACCATCCTGATGGTTCAAACGTATTAATTCTATTCACTCCCATCCTCCCCTCGCTGCCTACTCTCTTCTGATAAAGTGGATGACCGAATACAAAATTCTATGTTTTGAAGAAAAAAATAATCGGTGAAATAGCATTCCTAATTGCCACCATTATCTTGTTGGGTGCGTTGTTCCTTCGCGGAAGAATCGACTACACCCCCATCTCCAACATCATCAAACACGAAAAGAAGTCCTACCACCATAGCGACACCCTCAAGGCACTCATTTTCTATCATGCCGCGGATTACTTTGTTTATCATGGACAAGTAATTGGTTTTCAGTATGATATGATCAAACAGATGGCCAAGGACTTCAACATGAAGGTGGATATTGCCATTGAGGCTGACCCCGACAGCATGATGATGAAATCCTTCAGCAACCAGTATGACATCATCGGCTTCGACTTCGACAAGAACTTCTTCTCCCCCATGTACCTCACGCTCTCGGAACCGCACTCGTACACCCATCCCATCCTGCTGGTACGAAAGAAGATGGAGTTTGACAGTTCCGACACCCATGTAGTGCATATTCCTGCCCAATACAACCAGAAGCTGGACCTCTCCAAATTGCAGATGCCAGGTACGTGGCGACAGCAGAACCATCCTGAGAAGACTGTGGAGGATCTGATTGAGATGTTGGAGGATACACTGATTGATTATGTGGTCTGCAACCACAACGTCGCCATCACTCTATTGCCCTTTTACAAGAATCTGGAAATGGGACCGCGAATTGGCGAAGACTTCCCTCGCAACTGGGTGTTGAACCCCAGAAACAAAACCTTGAACGACTCCATCAATCTATGGCTGACCAACATGAAGGACACCAAGTTCTACAAACGGATATGTCTTCGTTATCTGTCCCAGCATTCTCAGATCATCAACAACTCCTTTGGAAAGAAGCGGAACAACATCTCCACCTACGACAAATGTATTCAGGCGGCCAGCAAACATCACAATTTGGATTGGCGTTTTGTCTCCTCCATCATTTACCAAGAATCGCACTTTTGCACTGACTTGTTAGGTATGGGTGGTAGTTATGGCATCATGCAGATGATGCCTGTGACGTACGAACGATACGGCCTCACCGACACCTCCACCGTGGAGGAACAAATCTGGGCCGGTGTCAAATACATCCGCTTCCTGTACAATATCTTCAATGGGAAAGTGGACACCAACGACATCTATTATTTTGTGGCCGGGTCTTACAACTCCGGGCCGGGTCACATCCTGGACGCCATCACGTTGAGCAAGAAGTATGGTGGCGACAGCGAGCATTGGGAATCGGTGAAGGATTTTCTCCTCTTGAAATCGCACAAAGAATACTACAGCGATCCGGATGTCAAATGCGGATATTACCCTGGCAAACACACGGTCAATTATGTGCAGGAGGTGATGGATCGTTATAACGGATATAAACTTACAAAGAAGGAATGAACATTTTGATTATCGGTCGTGGCGGCCGTGAACACGCCATCGCTTGGAAAGCAGCACAATCCCCATTAACCACCCGTCTTTTCATTGCTCCCGGCAATGATGGCATGCGTACGATTACTTCCGTACCGGTGGAGTTGGTTCCTATTGACGAGAACGACAGCGAGGCCTTAGTGGCTTTTGCCCGTGACCATGCGGTGGACCTCACCATTGTAGGCCCGGAGGCTGCCCTTATCAACGGCATTGCCAACCGTTTTCAAGAAGCGGGTCTGGCCATCTTCGCACCCACGGCGGAGGCTGCTCAGATAGAAGGCAGCAAGCAGTTTGCCAAGGACTTGATGATCAAATATCACATTCCCACGGCTGCCTTCCGCATATTCGACCGCTACGAGGAAGCCTCAGCCTACCTGAAAGAGGTGGGAGCTCCCATCGTCATCAAATATGACGGGATTGCTGCCGGCAAGGGCGTGGTCGTGGCCATGAGCTACGAAGAGGCTGACAAGGCACTGCAGGACATGCTTCTGGACCACAACTTCGGGGAGGGCAAGGTCCTGATGGAGGAGTTTCTCCAAGGTCCCGAATTCTCCCTGCTCACCTTGGTCAACGGCAACCAAGTGGTGCCATTGGTCATCGCGCAGGACCACAAGCGTGCCTTTGACGGTGACAAGGGCCCCAACACAGGCGGCATGGGCGCCTACACGCCCGTACCTGTCATCCCGCAAGAACAGGTCAAGTGGGCGGTGGAGCATATCATGCAAGCCACAGCTGATGCCATGGTGGCAGAAGGCTGCCCCTTCACCGGCATCCTCTACGGTGGATTGATGCTTACACCCCAAGGACCCAAAGTCATCGAGTTCAACGCCCGCTTCGGAGATCCCGAAACGGAAGTCGTGCTCCCCAAGATGAAAAGCGACCTGATTCAACATATCCTCGACCTGATGGCCCACAAACCCGTAACGCCCGAGTTCCACGAAGAGGCCTTCCTCGGGGTGGTGCTGGCCGCCAAAGGTTATCCCGGGAAATATGGCAAAGGCTTCCCCATCCGCAATCTGGACCAGCTCTCCCAAACCGTCTTCCACATGGGCACCAAAACACAAGATGGTGTGTGCGTGTCCAATGGCGGACGAGTCCTCTTTGTGGTCGGCAAAGGCCATACCCTCGCCGAAGCACAAAAAGACGCCTACGAGGGTGTACATAAAATAGCCTGCCCAGACCTCTTCTTCCGTGAAGACATAGGTTGGCAGGCTATCCGATAATGGATGTTGGCCGTTAGCTGTTGGCTATTAGCCATTGGCTTGGCTATCGTTTGTTGGATTTTTCCACTGCTGCTTCCTGTTTGGCAATCTCCTTGCGCAATTTCTCCGGAAGCTCGCTGTTCTGCATACACTGGTGGCACTTCATCTCCAGCGTGTACATACGGCCAATACAGTAGTTGGAATGCTTGCAGCCGCTCTCAGTGACCTCCCCTGACTGCAGCTTGTTGACGAAGTCAGGATCGTGCAAGACGGCACGCGCCATCTGGAAGGCCACAAAACCGGAATCAAGCACCTTTTCCATATCCTCTTTCTTGGTCATACCGCCCACATAAATCAACGGCATCTTGACAGCCTGGCGGAATTTCATGGCCGTCTCGTAGAAATAGGCATCCTTGTAGGGGACTGTCGGGATGACGAGACGCCCGCCCAGGTGCAATCCCAACTTGAGCCACCAGAACTTCTTCATATCCATGTAGTAGGCAAGGGTCTTCAAAGGCATGGCGCCACGCATCACCTCCATCGGGGCTTTGCTGACAAAACCAGCCGTCAGCACCAAGGCATGCACACCCAACTTCTCTAACTCTTGGGCCACTTTAATACATTCATCCACCTTCATACCACTGCGGAAACCATCGTACATGTTGGTCTTCACCACAATGGCCATATCATCCTTGGCCTCCTCCATCACCTTGGTAATCACCAGCTTCATGAAGCGCATACGGTTTTCCAAAGAACCGCCGAACTCATCCTTTCGGTGGTTGGTGTAGGGAGACAAGAACTGGCTGATCAGGTATCCGTGGCCTGCGTGTACCTCCACACAGTCGAAACCAGCCTGACGACACAAGTTGACAGCCTTGCCAAAGTCTTCCACCAGCTCATAGATCTCCGCCTTGGTGATCTTGCGGGTAAAGGTAGGTGAATAGAGGTTGAACCGGCCAGAAGGCGAAAGCGGTTTCTGTCCGCAGGTGGCGCGGTGCGTCATGTTTCCACAATGGCCAATCTGAATGGATGCTTTGGCACCTTCAGCATGTATGGCATCGGTCAGGACTTTCAAATCAGGCACGATCTCCTCACGCAACCACAACTGGCCGTTAAAGGAAAGGCCGCTTTGGCTGACAGAAGCATAGGCCACAGTGGTCATACCAATGCCGCCTTTGGCTACGGAACGGTGATAATTTAACAAGTCTTCTGACGGCTTGTTGCCGTAAGCCATGTTCTCAAAGGCTGCCGAACGTATTGTACGGTTACGCAGCGTGATAGGGCCAATCTGACATGGCGTGAAAATAGTAGAATTTGACATACGCAATTTTTTTGTACAAAGTCGTATAACGTGACATCCTGCATTTTATTGTAACAACCTCATTTTTTTATTGGACATAGGATAAACCTGACTGGGGAAGGGAAGTCTTTCCTCAACTTTTGAAGTAAGGGGAAAAGGTCCGCAAGACAACACAACTGGAACAGGAGATGATGAAGCGTAATAATTATGATTCTATTTCTTGACTTGTATGTTATGAATAAAAATAAAAACTATATTTGCACCCTAAAATTTCCAAAAGGGGAAATCAGAGCTCTTGAAACTCCTTTGGATTTTTAAAGTATTGATAATTAATTTTTTAACTGAATAAATCATTTTTCTTAAAACGAATAAATCATGATGGATACACAGACCTGCTTACAACAGACGAAAGACAATATGAGTGCCACGGTGACCTTTTTTGACAAAAGTTTGCAGAAAATCCGTGCTGGCAAGGCCTCTCCGCAAATGTTGGAAGGTTTGAGAGTGGACTATTATGGTAATCCCACGCCGGTGGACCAGATAGCCAACATCAACACGCCTGACGCCCACCAGATTATCATCCAACCTTGGGAGCGCAATATGCTGCCTGTCATCGAGAAAGCCATCTTGGCTGCCAACTTGGGCATGACTCCGCAGAACAACGGGGAGTTCATCCGCCTCGTGGTACCCACCCCCACGGAAGAGCGTCGTAGAGAGTTGGTCAAGAAAGCCAAACAAGAGGCTGAGCAGACCAAAGTCTCCATCCGTAACATCCGCCGCACGGCCAACGACGAAGCCAAAAAGCTGAAAGACAACGGTACGGAAGAGGATGCCGTCAAGAAACTGGAAAACGACATCCAGAAGGTCACCGATGAGATGATCGCCAAGGTGGACAAGATCATGGAAGCCAAAGAGAAAGAAATCATGACCCTGTAATCAATCATTATTAACTTTTAAATATCATCAGTATGAATATTCCCGCAAATCTGAAGTACTCCAATGACCATGAATGGTTAAGAGTAGAAGGCGAATTCGCTTTCGTAGGCATTTCCGCTCACGCTGCCAATGAGTTGGGCGACATCGTTTTCCTGGACATCCCCTCCGTGGGTGAGACCTTGGACAAAGACGAAGTCTTCGGTTCCATCGAGGCTGTGAAGACCGTGGCTGACCTGATGTTGCCGGTCGGCGGCGAGGTCGTTGAGTTCAACGAAGCTCTGGAAGGCGAGCCCGCATTGGTCAACTCCGATCCTTACGGAGAGGGCTGGATTATCAAGATCAAGATGACGGATCCCGCTGAGGCTGACACCTTGATGGATGCTGCCGCTTACGAAGCCTTCATCGGATAACCCAAACTTTTTTTGAAAAGACTGGAGAGGATGTGCTGAACGTGCATCCTCTCTTTTTATGCATTTGACAGAAAATTGTATCTTTGCCGTCTCATAAAAAAATCCATACCTTTACCGAAAAACAAGCGGCTATGTCCAATATCTTATCGCTCATCGGCAGACCCAATGTGGGCAAATCCACCTTCTTCAACCGTCTCATCAAAGCCCGGGAGGCCATCGTGGACTCCGTGGCCGGCGTAACCCGCGACCGCCATTATGGCAAGTCCGACTGGAACGGTTACGAGTTCTCCGTCATCGACACGGGCGGCTATGTGGTGGGCTCCGACGACATCTTTGAGGCTGAAATACGCAAACAGGCCACCCTGGCCATCGAGGAGTCCGATGTCATCATCCTGATGGTGGACGGCCGTGAAGGGCTGACCCCCTTGGATGAGGAGGTTGCCGACATCCTGCGACAGAGCGGAAAGCCCTATTACCTGGCCGTCAACAAGATTGACAGTCCGTCCAACTACCTGGACTACACCGAGTTCTACGCATTGGGCATCCCCGACATCTATCCCATCTCAGCCGCTTCCGGAGGAGGCACCGGGGATCTTTTGGATGCTGTCGTGCAACATTTCTCCAAAGACAAAGAGGAAAACACCGACGATCTGCCGCACATCGCCATCGTGGGCAAACCCAACGTGGGCAAATCCTCCATCATCAACGCCTTCCTAGGAGAGGAGCGCCACATCGTAACCCCGTTGGCCGGCACCACCCGCGACACCATCTTCACCCGCTACAAAAGCTTCGGCTTCGACTTTTACCTGATCGACACAGCTGGCCTCCGCAAGAAGAGCAAGGTGGAGGAAGACCTGGAGTTCTACTCCGTCATGCGCGCCGTCCGCTCCATTGAAAACGCTGACGTCTGCATCGTCATGGCAGATGCCTCCCAAGGGTTCGAGCAACAAGACCTCAACATCTTCGGCCTCGCCGCACGTAACCACAAAGGCATCGTCCTGGTGATGAACAAGTGGGACTTGGTGGAGAAGGACACCCACACGCACAAGGAGTACGAAGACCTCATCCGCAAACGTATCGCCCCCTTCAATGACGTGCCCATCATCTTCACCTCCGTGAAAGAGAAACAACGTATCTATAAGGTACTGGAGACTGCCGTACAGGTCTATCAGAACCGGACACTCAAGATTTCCACCTCGGAACTCAACGACACTTTGCTGCCCATTATCCAGCAAACCCCACCACCCATGAACAAGGACAAGGTGATCCGCATCAAGTATGTGACCCAGCTGCCCGTAGCTTATCCCACCTTCGCCTTCTTCTGCAATCTGCCCCAATATGTGGTGGACTCTTACAAGCGATTCTTGGAGAACCAGATCCGCAAACACTGGAACTTCAGCGGCGTGCCTATAGAGATCTATTTCCGGAAAAAATAATCTTCCACCGTCCTCTCTTTGCATTTTTTAAGA
>JAFYEU010000007.1 GCA_017544105.1 Bacteroidales bacterium | reverse complement strand
GGGGAATAAGGACTCCAAATCGTCCATGGAAAGTATCTGATCCGTCATAACTAAAATTTTGGCGGCAAAGATACGCTATTTTTCGGAATAATGTGCCTTTTTTTCTTCTCTCCTCACGCTTTCTCCCCTACCACCAGCACCTTCTCCCCTTTTGCGAGAGTGGTGCCGACGAGGAAGAGCGAGCCACCGTCCCTGACTTTCAGCCGGGCGCGAAGCTCGTCGGCGGTGAGGGGGAAGTTGCGAACCACCACGTTGGCCTGACGGACCTCCGTGGCGAGTTGTCGGATGCCCTGCTTATGGAAGGGGATGACGCTCCGCACCTTGAAGCAACGGCCGGGGAAGTCCTCTACCCGCTCATCGGAGGTGTAGAGATGGGTGCTCGGCGCCAGCTTTCGGATGGCAAAGCGCTGTGTCAGGGTCTTGTAGCCACCTGCCTTCATGATAGCCGCATTGGGCTCGTACAGCCATTCGCCCACCCCATCGGACCAGCTCGGGAGAGTCTGTTCTTCCTCTTCCATCGTGAAGGCAAACGGTTGCTCGTCTGTCCCGAGGTTTACGGCGGTGAGGGTCAGCGGCCCCGTCTCTTTCCGCACCATGAAGAGCAGTTCCTTGCACTCACCATGGAGGGCCACCACCTGCACGTCGGTGGTGTCGGGCAGCTGGCGCAGGGTCTGCCGTATGTCCAGCATCGGCGACAGTTTCAGCATGACTCCTTTACGGGCTTTGGCCGTCAGTTCATGCCAGTGGGCGAGCACATCGGGCACACAGTGCGACAGGTCGATAACCCGCCGGCCGTAGCCATCGCGGCGCGAGGGGTCCACATAGAGCCAGTCGGCCGGCTCCAGTTGCGGCAACGCCTCCTCCATGGTGCAGACGAGTGTCGTCACCTGAGGCGCGCCCAGCACGGTCAGGTTATGCGTCACCAGCTCGGCCAACTCCGCATTGGGCTCCACGTAGATACCCTGCCGAAACCGGCGGGCGAGGTGGAGGGTGTCCACGCCGAAGCCTCCACTGAGGTCCGCAAAGGTGTCACCGGCGACCAGCGAGGCCTTGTACTGCGCCGTGGCCGTAGAGGAGCACTGCTCCATATTGACGGTCGGCGGGTAGAGGACCTCCGGACAGGCGTAGTAGTCGGGCAGCTTCTCCCGGGCCTTCTGGCGCCCCTTGATCTGCTGCAGGGCAAAGGCAAGGTCCACAGCGGGGTCATGGGCCATCAGGGCGACACGCGCCACCTCGTCATCGGCATGGGCGGCGATAAAGCGAAGGGTCTCCTCATTCGTCATCATGCATCGGCTTTTATGGAGTGGTTCAGCTTCTCCAGCCAGTGGAGGGCGGCCCGGATGGTCGGGATATTATGGACGATGAAGACGAGATGGTGGTTGATCTCCTTCAGCTGGATGAGCGGATGGTTGCGTTGCATGAAGGCCAGCACGCGGCCGAACTCTTCGGACTGGAAGTAGGGGGCGTTGGCATTTCCGGCAAAGTGGCCCATGAAGGTCTTGTTCTTCAGCACCACCTTCTCGAAATGGAGGTCACCGGCAAGCAGGCGCAGGGGCACCGTGAGCATCAGCTCCTCGGTCTTGGCCGGCATCTGGCCGAAGATGTCCACGACCTTCTTCTTGAAATCCTCCAGCTTCTCCAGATCCTGGATGGACTCGAGCTCTTTGTAGAGGCTCATGCGCTCGGACACACTGCTGACGTAGTCGGTGGGGAACATCGCCTCGATGTCGGTCTCGAGCAGGCACTCGCGGTGCAGCAGGGCGCTATTGTCGGCAGGCCGGTTGTCGCCCAGCGTCTCAAACTCTTCATCCTGCATCTCCTGGATGGCCTCATTGAGAATCTTCTGATACATCTCATAGCCCATCTCGTTGATGAAGCCGCTCTGGTCGGCGCCGAGGATGTCGCCCGCGCCCCGGATGTCGAGGTCGCGCAACGCGATCTGGATGCCGCTGCCGATATCGGAGAACTCCTCGATGGCCTTCAAGCGCTTCTGGGCATTGCTGTTGAGCATCTCGAAGGGCTTGGTGAAGAGGTAGCAGTAGGCCTTCTGGTTGTTGCGCCCCACCCTGCCCCGCAGCTGGTGCAGCACGTTGAGGGCAAAGTTCTGGGCGTCGTTGACAATCATGGTGTTGGCGTTGACGATGTCGAGGCCCGACTCCACGATGGTGGTCGAGATGAGGATGTCATAGCGGCCTTCGATGAAGTCGGTCATGATCTTCTCGAGCTCATCGCCCTCCATCTGGCCGTGGCCCACAGCCACGCGCGCCGTGGGGCACAGTCGCTGCACAAGTCCGGCCAGCTCTTTGATGTCCTGTATCTTGTTGTGGACGAAGAAGACCTGCCCATGGCGGTCCAATTCGAACTGGATGGCATCGCGCAGGATCTCCTCGTCAAAGACGTGCACCTCGGTCTGGATGGGCAGCCTGTTGGGCGGAGGGGTGGAGATGACGGAGATGTCGCGCGCCCCGATGAGGGAGAACTGCAGGGTGCGCGGGATAGGCGTCGCCGACATGGTGAGGGTATCCACGGACACGCGCAGCTCGCGCAGCTTCTCCTTGGCGCCCACGCCGAACTTCTGCTCCTCATCGATGACGAGGAGGCCCAGGTCTTTGAAGACCACATCCTTGCTAAGAAGACGGTGGGTGCCGATGAGGATATCTATCTTGCCTTCGGACAGCTCCTTGAGAGTAGCCTTGATCTGCTTGGCGGTTTTGAATCGGTTCACATATTCCACGCGGCAGGGCATGTTGGCCAGACGGTCGCGGAAGGTGTTGTAGTGCTGTAGGGCGAGCACGGTGGTAGGCACAAGCACGGCGACCTGCTTGCTGTCGCAGACGGCCTTGAAGGCGGCACGGATGGCAATCTCGGTCTTGCCGAAGCCCACATCGCCGCAGATGAGTCGGTCCATGGGGCAGGTGCTCTCCATATCCTTCTTGACATCCTCCAGCGTCTTGATCTGGTCGGGAGTGTCCTCGTAGATGAAGGAGGCCTCCAACTCGGTCTGTAGGTAGTTGTCGGGCGAGAAGGCGAACCCCTTGCGCGCTTTCCGGGCGGAGTAGAGCTTGATGAGGTCGATGGCCAGGGCCTTGACGCGCTTCTTGGTGCGCTCTTTGACCCGCTCCCACGTGCCGGAGCCCAGCCGGTGCAGGGTCGGAGGCGTGCCCTCCTTGCCCACATACTTGCTGATCTTATGCAGGGAGTGGATGCTCACATAGAGGATGTCGCCACCCTGGTAGGTCAGCTTGATGACCTCCTGCTCCTTGCCGTTGATCTCGGTCTTCTCCAGTCCTTGATAGATGCCGACCCCGAAGTTGATGTGGACCACATAGTCGCCCGGCTGGAGGTCATAGATCTCCTTGAGGGTGATGGACTCGCTCTTCTTATAGCGGTCGCGCAGCACCACACGCTCCTGCTTCTCCAGGAACTGATGGTCGGTATAGACGGCCGTTTTGTGGGCCTCGTCGCGGAAGCCCTCGTGCAGCTGGTAGCGTAACGGCGTATAGAGATGACGCAGGTCGTATTCGGTGGCGTTATGGCGGTTGTATTTCTCGAGCAGGTCCTCCATGATCCGCTGCAGACGCTCCAGCTGGGAGACACTCTCGGAGAGGAAGACACTCTCGATGCCCCGCTCGCAGTTGGCAATCCACTCGAGGAAGAGATAGTCGAAGCTGCGGCCGAAGTTGTTCTGCGGCTTGATGTCAAAGTGGAGGGTCAGCTCCGTCACACTCCGCACGGGAGCATTGACGATGCAGTGGGCGTATCGCTTCCAGGTCTTATCGAAGATGTCTTTGGTGATGAAAAGCTCCTCCACGGGCAGGGTGAGCGGTCCCTCGGGATCAGGCGACGCCGGACGGGCGGCCAACTCGGCACGGACATTCTTGCAGAGGGTGGCAATCTGGGTGGCGATATCTTGGGGACTGGTCATCCAGAGAACCGTATCATCGGTCAGGAAGTCGAAGAGGGACACCCGCTGTTCCTCCACGGCCATATTGCTGATATTCGGCATAATATGAACCGTGTCCTCGTCACGGATGGAGAGTTGGGTCTCCGGATTGAAATAGCGGATAGACTCGATGCGGTCACCCTCCAGTTCTATACGGTAGGGATACTCTTCCGAATAGGAGAAGATGTCGAAGATGCTGCCACGCCAGGCGAACTGGCCAGGCTCCACCACAAAGTCCTCTTGTTGGTATTCCAGGTCATAGAGATATTGCAGGAAGATATCCACGGGCATCTCCTCGCCCTGCTTGATTTGGAAGGTGTTGTTCGTCAGATATTGGCCGTTCACGATCCGTTCTGCCAGCGCTTCGGGATAGGTGATGACGAGCGGTTCCCCTGCGGCATGATGCGACAGCTTGTTGATGAGTTCCGCGCGCAACTTGACGTTGGCGTTGTTGAGCTCGTCGGAGGTGTGGGCGCGCTTGAAGGAGGATGGCAAGTAGTGGACACGCTTGTTCGGCAGGGGCAAGTCCTTGTCGTCCAGCAGCCGTTCCAGATCATTGTACAGATAGGCGGCCTCTTCTTTGGAGGCTGTGATGAAAAGATGGGGGCGCGGCACCTGCTGCACCGTCAGGGCGGCGAGTAGCGGATAGGAAGAGCCGACGAGTCCGTCCATGGCAATAGCAGGGCGCGAGGTGCGGTCCCGGAGCCTTGCCTTCAACTGGGCAGCCTCCTTGGAGAAGAGCTGCAGACGTATTTTATCTACCGTCATCATTGCGGCGGCAAAGATACAATTTTTCGGGGAGCCCCAACTGTCCTCTATCATCTATCCACTATCATCCATAAAAAAAGGGGAAGCCCGCAACCGGACTCCCCCTGCTAGTCAAATCATAACCATACTATTACGGATTACGCACACAACGGACGGAATATCCGAAGAATTTATAATAATAATTCCCATATAGGTAGGCAATTCCGTTACCAATACTGCGATACCAGGAATTGCCGCTATTTTGGGTGGTACAGGTCCAGAAACCTGCATAATTTCCAAAACTTTCTGGGCTGGTTCCATTATACATTCCAGCAGGTCTGCCATCAAATCCAGTTGCATTATTACTCGAAGGGCTATTTCCCGGGACACAGGTATTGGTACTGCTATTCCAGCCCGAAGTGGAAGCCAAAGCCTTGGCAATATAGTTGCTATTACTGTTACACAAGTACCCGCTTTGACTCTTCACATACGTTTCCAGCTGATCCCATTCGGCGTCGCTGGGCACATGCCATCCACTCGGACAAATGCCTTGCACACCGCTGGGGAGTGAATTGCTGGAAGGAGCGCCGTTCATCACCGCGGGCCAATTATAGAGATAGCCGTAGTTGTACAAATTAGAGGAACTGTTGTTCGGATAGTAGCAGTATTTGTAGGTGGAGGAGGTGTCCGTAAATGTGGCATTTTCCTTGAGGGTAACGATATTAAAATTGGCGTATGTCTTGGTGCGGAGACTCTGCTTCATCCAGCACTGGTCGCCAATCGACACCGTAGTATAGTAGTTTCCTTCCACATCCACTGCCTTGGCACCCGTACACGAAGGCTTGCTCACGACTGCAATACTCAACGCAATACCATCATACACATTGCTTCCATCGGAATGGAAACGGATGGTCAGCGTATTACCTGACGTATAAATATAATCAGAGATGGAGCCCGTACCAGCCAGTCGGATAATCCTGTTGTTTGCATTGCCGGTACCGGAACCGTTAAAGAATTCCACATAATCAAACCAAGAACCTGCAGACGATATATTTTCCATCTCATAGCTGCCTGTAATCCTGAAGACCTTGTTGGAAGCATCGCTCACCAACACCAATGTCCCGTCCCAGCTGTTCGCGTAATTCGCTCCAGGCCCACTGTTCTCATACACCATGAGAGAGGTGACGTTACTGCCTAAGTGGATGGTTTTGGTACCGGAAGAGGGTACATAGTAGTGGTTGGGCAAGGTGTTCTGCAAGCTGTCCAATGCATTCTGGAGGTCTTCGATTTGCTGCTGCTGCTGCTCCACTTGGATATTGAGAGATGCGACATCGCGAAGGCAACGAACCGGACGGGCATGCCACTTGGGATTATATGTAATCAAAAACGAGCTAGACGAATTGTAAAAATATCTGTAATAGGCTTGATTGCTATTGTATTGTGTGGCACTCCACATATAAGCACCGGTGCCAAAGTAACTATAACTGGTGGTTCGATAACCGGCGGGGACGGCGGAAAAGCCAGTGGCATTGTTGTCGCTGGTCGAGTTACCCACGGCACAAGTATTGGTACTGGAACTCCACCCCGTTGTGGATGCCAAAGCCTTGGCAATATTGGTGCTAGTGCCATTGCACAAGTACTGGCTCTGGCTGCTCACATAATTAGCAAGTTGTGTCCACTCCGCATTGCTGGGCACGTGCCAGCCAGTGGGGCAGATGCCCTGCACGCCGCTGGGGTTGGCGCTACTGGAAGCAGACCCATGCATTACCGCAGGCCAGTTGTAGAGGTAACCGTAGGTTTTCACATTGCTGGAAATGTTGTTCGGGTAATAACGGCGTGCATTGGTAGAGGAGGTGTCCGTGGTATAGTTGATGTATACGCCATTGCTATAGTGCGTGGTGCGCAGGTTCTCCTTCATCCAGCACTGGCTACCGATCTTCACGGTGTTATAGACGTTGCCGTCATAGTCTTTTAGCTGGGAGATACCGCAGACAAAGTTATCCTCATCATTAAAGGCCTCCTGCATCTCTTCCATGGCATTCTGCAGGCTGTCGAAGGCATCCTGTTGCTGTTGCAGCTGTTGCGTGACTATATTCATGTTGGCTGACATAGCATTCAAACTGGCTTCCATATAAGCCATAAACGTATTCATCTCCGCTGTCGTAGGAGCGTCGATGTCGACCGTCTGGCTGGAGCTCTGGTTGGCGGTAAAGGTGCCCAGACTGCTCCCGTTCTGTTGGATCGTCAGCATGCCGTTGTTCACCGTCGGGATGGTGGGCTTGTTGGACAGATCGTTGTAGCTGCCGCTTGTGGCCACAGTGGCCAGGTTCGGCTTGTGGAGAATCTGAGCCGCACCGCTCGTCGCGTTCCAGTCGGCATTCACCTGGGCAGGCACCTGCGATGAGGTGATGAAACCGCTATTGTTGGTCAACTCGCTCGTAGTGGTCGGCACTGTAATGTTGACCGTCTTGTTGGAACTGGCATTCGCTGTGAAAGTACCCACACTGGTGCCATTCTTTTGGATGGTCAGCGTAGCATTGTTCACCGTCGGGATGGTGGGCGTGTTGGTCAGGTCGTTATAGCTGCCGCTCGTGGCCACAGGAGCCAGGTTCGGAGTTCCATTAAGATCGCTATAGTTGCCCGTAGTCGCAACAGTCGCCAGGTTCGGCTTGTTGACGATCATGGTCGGACCGCTTGTGGCATTCCAGTCGGAAGGCTGCTGAGTAACCTCGCCGCTCGTCGTCGGGATTACATATTGGTGGGATCCAGTTCCATCCACCACGGTGATGATCACATTGGATCCGCTGGCCGTTGCCGACACTGTCGGGGAGAAGCCGGCAGGACCCTGAGGACCGGTAGGACCTTGGGGACCGGCAGGGCCCTGAGGACCTGTGGCACCGGTATTTCCTTGCGGTCCCTGAGGACCCGTAGCACCCGTAGGACCAGTCTCACCTTGAAGACCCTGCAATCCCTGAGGGCCTTGCGGACCTGTCGGGCCAGCAGGACCTTGAGGGCCGGTAGCGCCTGTGGCACCTGCCGCACCGTTGGTCACAACGAAAGTGGAGTTGGTGCCATCCGTATAGTTGATGGTGTAGGTGTCTTGCAGACCGCTGGACACCGGGCCAGTGATGGACTGTATGCCACGGCCGGGGGCTCCGCTGTTGATCGGGATCTGCACCGTGTTACCACCGGAGATGGTCAGCATGTCGCCATTCAGAGAGAGCGTCTGGGGCACGCCCTGGCCGTCCACACCGTTCGTTACGGTGATGGTGGAGGTGGTGCCGTCGGTATAGGTCAACGTGTAGGTGTCGGTGTTGCCGCTGGTCACCGGACCGGTGAAGGACTGGATGCCCTTGCCGGCAGGACCTTGTTCACCCTGAGGGCCTTGCGGACCTGTAGCACCGGTCTCACCTTGTGGACCTTGCGGACCCGTGGCACCTGTAGCTCCCGCCGCGCCGTTGGTCACCGTGAAAGTGCTCGTCGTGTTATCCGTGTAGTGGATCGTGTAGGTGTCCTGCAGGCCCACGCTCACCGGGCCCGAGATGCTGGCAATGCCCTTGCCTGGCGCTCCCTGCTGACCCGGATCTCCCGGAGGGCCCTGCGGACCTTGGGGACCCGTGGGGCCCACGGCGCCCTGCGGGCCGTCCTGGCCGTGGCGCAGCACGTACGACTGCACCGTGCCGTCGGCGCTCGTCAGCGTCAGCACATAGCCCGTGTCCGTGGGTGTGATCACAAAGGCCGGAATGTTGCCCGCCTGGGCCGCGTACAAGGCGTAGGGCACGCTCAGCAGCTGCTGGACGCCCTCCACCGTGTAGCTGATGCCGCCCTCGGGGTCGATCTCGCTCTTCAGGTAGAAGGGACCGTTCGACCAGTTGATGGACTCCATCGAGCCAGACACCGCCGTGCCGGAGCCCACCTCGAGGGTCATCAGACCGTTCGTGTTGGTCATCACGTTATGGTTCTCCACATAGACGGGCGTGCCGCCTATGCCGCCCTGCAATATGGTGATGCGGGCAGAAACGGCGTGGTTCGTCACCAGCGAGTTGTTGGCGTCGCGGACCACCGCCTGGTAGCTCATCCGCTGCGGAGCCTGTGCGAACACGGCCGCCAGGGAGAGCACCATGAAAGTCAAAACAAGTAAAAGCTTTTTCATATCAGTGTGTTTTTGTGAATAATTGTCCTTTAACTACCCCGCCCTATCGGGCACCCCTTCTGAGAGAAGGGGAATGAGTGTACCGCCCTGCGGGCACTCTACAGTTTGTTCTTGACCACCTTGAAGGTCTTCAGCAGGGTGCTGCCGCTCATCACGCGCAGCTGGTAGGCCGCCGTCGGGTACCGCGAGAGGTCCATGCGCGTCTCCAGGTCCAGGACTGTGAAGATCTCCAGCAGCTTGCCGTTCTGGTCGTACAGCTGGGCCGTCAGGCCGCCGTCCGGCATCTCGAAGTCCGTGATCCGCAGCTGCACCCAGCTGGTCGTCGGGTTGGGGAACAGCACCGCCTCCAGCGTGATGCCCGGATAGTCGTTGACACCCACCGTCTGGATCTCGTAGGGCTGCTGCACGCCCTCGATGATGTACTTGGCGCCGCCGTCAACCTGTTGGTCCGCCGTCTGGCCCACCGTGTAGGTCACCGTGCCGCCAGCACCCGTCGCCGTGCCGCCCGCCGGCACCACAGACGACTGGGCGAACAGGGCCGCAGCGAAGAAACTGAACAAAATAAATAGGGAAATCTTTTTCATATCATTTGAAATTTTACAACTTAAAATGAAGGAACACAAAACACTCCCTCATAACGAAGTGCAAAATTAAAAAGATATGATGGAAATCAATCGGTTGTTAATAACTATTGATAACTTCTCGTCAAAGCCATCACTCAACTTTGACATTGAACTTTGACTTTAACAATCACCCCGCAATTCATCATCCCGAGGCTTTAATTCTTAACTCTTAATTCTTAATTCTTAACTCTTAACTTCTCACTGTCAACTCCTTACATTCCCATTCCTTGGCCGCCCTGGCCGCCTTGGGCTTGTGCTTGGGCACCCTCCAGCTCCATCTTGCCGAACTTGAAGGTGATGCCGCCACGGATGCTGCGGCCCATCCAACTGCTCCAAGTGGTGCTGTTTGACGTATAATACGGATTGTTGACATCGGTGCCCCTCCGGTTCCAGTTGAAGATGTCGTGCACATCCACAAAGACAGAGATGCGGCGCTTCCAGAACTCGGCGCGCAGACCGGCATCGATGCTGTAGCGCGGACGCGTGACCGTGAACATATTCACGCTCTTGGAGGTGTAGTTAGCCGAGGCATTTACCTCCAGCACCTTCCACAGCTTGGCCCAGAAGTTCAGGCGGAAGCTGTAGCCCAGATTGTCCACCGTGTAGGGCGTCTCCTCCTTGCGGAACTGGAACGTGGACTTCATATAGTACATATTGGCATAGAAGCGGATGTTCATAAAGGCCTTGAGGCGGTACATCACGTTGAGCTCCGCGCCCGTGTTGAGCGATTTGCCCGCATTCACCGGCATCGTGAAGGTGACATAACGCCCGAAGAAATCATTGTAGGCCACATCCGACTGATAACTGGATTCATTCTTGCTGTTCTTAAACCAGGCATTGAGTCCGACATTACCAAACTTGTTGATATACTTGGTCCAGCCAGCCTCGATGGAATTGGTAAACGTTTGCAGCAAGTCAGGATTGCCGGTGCTGTAACCATCTTCGCCATACTCGATACGGGTACATAAGTCATCGGCACTAGGATTGCTTACGCGACGCGTGTAGCTGAGCTTGAAGTTGTGCATGTTCTTGGTGCGGTAGCTCAAGTGGAGGGAAGGGTAAAGTCCCCAATAGCCCTTGTGCACATCGTATTGAGGGTCATTGAGGACAAGCAGGTTGTAGATTTCATACTCGGTGCGCAGACCGCCCTTGAGGGTGAAGCCGCCGAAGCGGTGCTGCAAGGTGACGTAAGCGTCCACACTGCCATCTCGGGTGCGCACATCCTTGAAACGGAGCTCGTCCAACACATATTCGCCGGTAGAAAAAACCAACGTGTCGTACCGTTCATAATTCAAGCCTGGATCATATCCGCCCGACACGCCCAATTCTATTTCCCCGTTTTTATGATAAGGGATGGTATAGTCCACGGAGGCACTCAATCCCAACGAACGGTAGTGATTCTCCAGCTTCTGCTTTTTGTCTAGATTGTCCAGAAAAAGGTAATCACGGAAGGCATCACCTTTTTGCTTTCTGCCCCACGTCCAAAAACTCACATCAGCGCTGATCTTGTGGCCCTTGCTGTTGAACTTGTGCTCGTACCACATTCCACCATAGCCGCCGCCACCGACTGTGCTTTGTGCCTGGTCATTGAAGAAGGAGCGGTCGCTGGGGTTGTAGATGTATTCCCTGTAATAGGTGGAATCCAAATAGGTGTAACCGCCGAAACTGGGATAGGTGCCTGCCCAGAAGTAGATGCTGTTCATCGTATCGGGCGTGTAGGAGCCGTTGATATAAAGGCCAAAATTGTGATCCCGTTGCCGGAACTTGTTGATACTATGAATTGTAGTAGAGGTGTCGCCCTCATCCGTCAGTATCGTGGCAAACGACTCGCTGTTATTCTTGTCGGTGCCATAGGAGTAGTTGAGGTAGGTACTGATGGAGAATTTATCGTTGGCATAGACATAGGAGATAAAAGGGGTGATGCTGGGTGTGGAGGAGCCGCGCGCACCGAAGCTCAAGAAGCTGTTTTTCTTAATCTTAGAGGTGGTAATGATATTGATAATGCCACCGCTGCCTTGGGCGCTGTAGCGGGCCGACGGGTTGGTGATGACTTCAATCTTCTCGATGCTACCGGCGGGCATCTGCTGGATGAACTGCTTGAGTGCCTCGGCGTTCATATTGGAGGGCTTGTTGTTGATCCAGATCTCCACGGAAGAGACGCCGCGGAGGGTCACGTTGCCATCCACATCCACCTCCACGCCGGGGGCGTTCTGCAAGGCGTCCGCTGCCGTGCCCGACTGTATGGTGGGGTCTTCCGAGACATTATACATCGTCTTCTCGCCATCTATCATATAGAGAGGCTTTTCGCCCACAATCTGTACTACATCCAGGTCGGTGCTCGTCTTTTTCATATAAATATTACCCATGTCGATGGTCTTGCTATCGCCACCCACCGTAAAGGGCATATTGACCATCTCATAGCCAATCAAGGTAGCCACAAAACGATACTCGCCGGCGGGCACATTCGACATCTGGAATACTCCTTGGGCATCCGACAGCGAATGAGCGACCGTCTGGGCCGTGGAGTCCGGTTTCATCAAGCCGATGGTGACAAACATCACCTTTTCATTGTTGAGGGAATCCACCGTCGTGCCGGTGATGGTAAAGCGACCCTGGGCCGACAGTTGTGCAAAAACACCGAAAAAAAGAACAAAAACAAACAATCGTTTCATAACTTAGCGAAGCAAATGATGAATACTATTACATCAGACAATCAATATATCAATTCCTTACGGTAAAAATCCGTATGCAAAAATCCTCCACAAAGAGAAGACGCAAAAATATAAAAAAGTGCCAAGTATAAACGAGATTTTGAAAAAAAGGGATGAATCGGCTTCGGGAGCACCGATTCGCCTACGGGTCAGAGCGTCAGTTCCTGAACGGCACCGAGTTCAGCGATGAGTAGATGAAGACCATACTGGTCGCGGGCGCGAACCTCATTGTCGAGTGGCTCGTCCCAGGCATGACGGGCGAGGGCATACTTGGAGTGGTGGACGGTTATGACCTTGGAGGCGTGCAGGTCCAGGGCTTCGGGGCCGAGCTGGTCGGGCATGGTGTGGATCGTGCTCCAGTGTTCGTCATACTGGCCGTTTTCGAGGATGGCGAGTCGTATGTCGGGGAAGCGGGTGCCGATCTCTTTGAAGTGGGGTCCGTAGCCGCCATCGCAGCCGGCGAAGATGCGCCCATAGGGGGTGTCCAGGAGGAAGGAGGCCCAGAGGGTGTTGTTGCGGCGCAGGGCGCGGCCGGAGAAGTGCTGGGCCGGTAGGCAGTGGATTCCCCACCCCTCCCCTAGCGAGAGTTGATCGTTCCAGTCCATCTCGGAGATCCTGTCGGACTCCATGCCCCAGCGTTCCAGATGAGCGCCCACGCCCAAGGGACAGACCACCCGACGCACGCGTTCCCGCAGACGCAGGAAGGTCTTGTAGTCGAGATGGTCGTAGTGGTCGTGGGTGATGAGCAGCACATCGATACTGTCGGGCATCTCCTCAGGCGTATAGGCCATGGTGCCCTGGAAGGCCTTGTTGACGAAGGCGAAAGGCGATGCCACACAGAGGGTCGGATCCACCAAGATGGTGGTGCCATGGAGCGAAAGCAGATAGGAGGAGTGTCCAAACCAGACGTAGTAGTCCTTGTCGGCCGGCAGATGCTTCAGATCCTCATGCGCCATCTTCAGCGGGTGCGGGGGCACGAGAGTCTTCTTCTTGCCGAAGAGCATCTTGCGGACGACCTTCATCAGCTGGTGAAACGACAACTTCACCTCCACACCTCCCAGATTGTGGAAACAGCCGTCATGGAAGTTCGGAGAGCTCTTCATCCGCGCCAGCCTCGGGCCCGCAGGAGCCTTGCCAAACTGGGGCAGATGGATGACGATGGGAGCGAAGATGGCGAACAGAACGAGCGCCAATATCAAGATCGCCAGCAGCAAAATCAGGAGGGTACCTGTGATCATAATCGCGACAAAAGTATTCTACAGTTTAGCATAAGAAAACAAAGGCATAACGGAGAAAAACGCTGTTTATTGTACCAGCCGGCGTCCCCGGCCATTTTTCACCGCGCCCCGGCAAGGCTGTGCCTTCATTTCCTTTGCTAACGAAAAATTTTTATTTTTGCATTCCTGTTCATAAAAACCAGCGCCATGTCTTTCATCGTCATTTCCCTTCTGTTCATCGTCCCCTTCTATGCAGGGCTCATATACTTCATGTACCGCTATTGGCTTGCCAAGTGCCGGGGCGTAAAAGAGCGCAGCTACGATTTGACGGGAATGATTTTCCTGCTGATCGTGTTCTGTAGTGGCGGGACCAGCTTCGTGGGCCGGCTGCTGGAGACGGCGGTCCCGGATCCTAATCATCGGATACTCCTCTCTTTGCTCATCACCGTGGTGTTCACCCTCGCCACCTATGTGGTCGTCAAGGGGTGTGCCAAGCGCAAAGCGTCACGGGAAAAAGAGGCTTAGCTATTCGCCCTGGAGGATCGCGCGGAGCTCCTCCACAGAGAAACAGACCTTGCGTACGCGCGGGGCGCGCACATGCTTGCGCTTCGGGGACTTCGGCACGACAGGGGGCTCCGCAAAGCGCTGACATATTCCATAGCCTGCCGTCACACAATACTGAAGGAGCATCTTCCCAGTCGGATCCGCAATCGCCAGACTGCTTTGGACATTACTCCGAAGATCCTCCATACTATTCATAAAGAAATAGTCGGCCAGATCGGCACGAATAGTATAATAATAGATCAGCTGATCCTGGCTAATGCTCAGCGAGTCAATTCTTCCGAAGTCGGGAAGTTCCATCGGACAGTGGCGGTTGTTCGCCCTCACCATTATGGACAAGGCGTTACGGCTTTCGGTCAACGAATCGCTCTCGGTCGCCAGCAATGAGCGAACCTCTTGAGGAGAGAAGGCAAGCAGGAGTGAGTCCCGGGTGGGGACATACAGAATATGGAGCCGGATTCCCAGGCCGAGTTGGGCGATGTACTGGCCAAAATCATTCTGTATTTCCATTTGAAGCACATGTTCCATCAACGTGCGCAGGTCGGCTGTATCCAAAAAGTCCAGCGCTTCTTCCTCCAACTCGTAATGGAAATGCAATGCCTCTCCATCATATACGACCTTGGTCATCATCACATTGCCAGCAGGTATCGGGCACTGTTCATTGGTCATCTCCAGGACACGTTTGAATTCCTCCAGTTCCAGCTTAGCCAAGGCCTCAGCCTGCAGATCCTCATGGGAATAAAACGCCTTGGGCTCCGCATTTTGCAACTCGTCCACACTCATCATGATCTCAGAATAACGATGGCTTTTATTCTCCACGAACACCAAACGCACCCCTTTCAACAATCCATAACAATGGTCCAGCGTATAGACCTTATTGCCTTGAACCGCAGGCGTGAACTCTGTCATCAATAGATATGCCCAATGCGAAAGCAGGAGATCTTTGAGCGCCGTGACATCCCGCTGTTCCATCACCGCGTCATCTTCATAGGTAAGAACGAGCTGAAGGATATCATCCTCATAATCGAATTCCACCTCCATCAACTTTTCGTTACGAGCAAGCATTTCTTCCCGTGAGATCTCTACATCCTTACGGGCAAACTCTTTCAGATAGGCTCGCATCTCATCATCGGAAGCCTCCTGCAGCTGTTCTGACTGCGCCATTAACTGCTTCAATTGCTCGTTGGGATAATCCAGCTTGAAAGAACGAGTATGGTCCGCATCCCAATACAAGAATCGCAATCCGTAACCAGCATAGAACAAAGCACTTGTGAATGAAGGATTGGTGAGAAGCACATTGGTGATGTTCTTATCCGTTTCCTCAAACCCGGGAAGCACTTCCTCATCCCAAGAGAGCGGAACTCTCAACGAATAGAAATAGGTCACCCAGGAGTCTACCAATAGGATCGTATCCGTAGAGAAGTCAGCGTCTTCGGTTTCATCCTCCAGATTCTCCACATAGATCTGTCGAGCCACCAGATAGCGAGCCACCCACTGGTCGGAATTCTTATATTCGGGCTTTTCGCTGTCTTTCAGAAACTGCCGGACCTCCTCCGCCGAGTAGCGCAAGGTAATGACACTATCGTTTTCCATCAAGCGAA
This sequence comes from Bacteroidales bacterium, assembly GCA_017544105.1. GTDB lineage: Bacteria > Bacteroidota > Bacteroidia > Bacteroidales > WCHB1-69 > F23-D06. The sequence goes on along the minus strand of JAFYEU010000007.1, from coordinate 1,486 downwards.
GCACATAGACGAGACCACCTTTCACATCCTGTTTTAAGGGAACATAGAATGCACCGAACGGTTCCAGCCACTCTTGATATCGAATCCTGTCGGCAAAGAACTGTCTCAGGGTCACGCTATCAAACCCTGCCAGATCACTCTCCGCTATTGTGGCATAGAAATAGAGCGAGCCCTCTTTGAACCGGAAATCCGTAATGAGATAGTCCCCCAATTGAACGGGACAGACGGCATCCGCCGTTTGGTTGATTTGCTGGGCATATTGCGAGGCAGTGGGCTGCGCCTGCACCTTCAGACTCAGCAGACACGCCCACGCACACACGAGCCAGCCACACCACGAAAATTGTTGTTCAGACATATAAAAAGTTGTCAGTTTTCAGTTATCAGTTTTAGTCAAAGTTCAAAGTCAAGGTTCAAAGTCAAAGTCTCAAAAATAGCCAAAGGCCAACAGCTAATGGCTAATGGCTAATAGCCAATGGCCAACAGCCGAACTTAAAGATTCACATTCTGGTCCTTCGGGTATTTCACGCTATAGGAGACGTTGAAGGTGCGGGTCTCGCCGGCCTTGAGTTCCACCTCCCAGGTCAGGACGCCAATGCCCTCCTTGTTATAGGTAGCGGCGGGGGTCACGTCGCCCAGCTTGACCTCGATATCCTTGTTGTTGGAGATCGGATACTGCTCCTTGAGCGTCAGCTTCACGGGCTTGGTCTGGTTGTTTTTGACCGTGATCTGGTACGCCTGGGTGACGGTTGTGGTGTTCCCCACATGCTTGGTGCTACAGTAGTTGCTCATCTTCTCCCGTTTGACGGAGATGCGCGGGTCGGTGGTCAGCGTCAGCGAGATATGCTCCTCGGTCACGTTGGGGCGCAGGAAGGTCCTACCCACAAAGGTGTTCTCAAAAGTCACGGTAGCATAGCCGGGCAGCAGGTTATATTGTTCATAGTCGGACAGGTCGGCGATGAGGTAGGTCTCGTCGGACAGCTTCGGGGCGCTGTAGTATTTGTAGTCGGCTTTGATGTCGTAGCTCTTCAGGTCGATGAGTTGCTCCTTGCCGTTGCCGGGGATGTCGTAGGGCACCGAGATATTGTAGTTGACGGCCACCTCCTGCATATCCACATCCACATAGTCGTCCATAAGCAGCGGGGTGGCGGGCGTCCTGACAGAGGAACTTTCGCCATCTTTGGCCGAGACGCCTTCCAGTGAAGCAGTCGCGTATGTGACACTGTTACTTTTGGCTTGCACCCCATCCACTATGTAAGATCTACCCTGACGATGTGGATTGTAGAAGCTGAGGAACCACGTCTTGAACACTGGGGCCTCCTTTGTGCGGTTGGGCGTGGCGTTGGAAAGGGTCAGCTTCACATTATTCCAGTCGATGCCCGTCACCTGCGTCACCTGAGCCTTGGACTTGAGCACCACGGGCTTGTCCATGGAGGCGATGTTGATGTCATAGCAGGGCACCCAGCCCGCCATATAGGTAAAATAGGTG
>JAFYEU010000056.1 GCA_017544105.1 Bacteroidales bacterium | reverse complement strand
CAGTTTATGGTTAGCGACATCGAATTCACGGGAGCGGATGATCTCACCCTGATGTATCTTAACTCCATCATGAAAAGCGAAGGTACGATCGGGACTCTTTCCACGGGGCGTTATCGTCTTGAAATGCTGGATTATGATGAGAACACGGGCGAATGCACCTTTGGCGAACTGTACCGTTTCCATCCCGAAAATGGATGGATGGTGGCCGACGAATATCCCGCCACGACCACAGACACCTATTACGGCAGCAAAACGGTGGCCAACGCCATCACCGGCACACTTTTCAAAGGATTGCGAATGAAAGTCTGTTCCAAGCGCGAGGTGGATTTTACCCCTCCACAAGGGTGGGTGAAAGAGGGTTACGACGATTTTGTGGCAAAGTTGATGCAGCAGATGCGCTCCCTGACAACAGATTGGGATAAATGCTTTGGAGAGTAGTCGAAGGTATTTGTAATTTGCGTATCTTTGCGGCCTCAAAAAAATGAATGAAAAACCAACAATATAACAATGTTTGAAAGTTTATCCGACAGATTAGAACGCTCGTTTAAGATATTGAAAGGTCAAGGCAGGATCACCGAGATCAACGTAGCCGAAACCACTAAAGAAATTCGCAAGGCTCTTATCGATGCTGATGTGAGCTATGCCATTGCTAAAGAATTTACTAATAACGTAAAAGAGAAAGCTATTGGTCAGAATGTCATCAACGCTGTGTCGCCTAACCAGTTGATGGTGAAGATTACCTACGACGAACTTATCGCGCTTATGGGCAACCAGGCGGTCGATATCAACCTCAAAGGATCGCCGGCCATTATCCTGATGGCTGGTTTGCAAGGCTCTGGTAAGACTACTCACAGTGCGAAACTTGCCAATCTTCTGAAAACCAAACGCGGTAAAAAACCGTTGCTGGCCGCTTGCGACGTCTATCGTCCCGCAGCTATTGACCAGCTGCAGGTTCTCGGGCAACAGATAGGTGTCGAAGTCTATACTGAACCCGACAACAAAAAGCCCGTGGAGATTGCCAAGAATGCGGTTCGTCATGCCAAGGAGTACGGTTACGATGTGGTCATCATTGATACCGCCGGCCGTCTTGCAGTGGATGAGGAGATGATGAACGAGATCTCCAATATTAAGGAGGCCGTCAACCCGCAGGAAATTCTCTTTGTGGTGGATGCCATGACCGGTCAGGATGCGGTGAATACGGCCAAAGCTTTCAACGACCGTCTCAATTTTGACGGTGTGATCCTCACCAAACTCGACGGTGATACCCGTGGCGGTGCCGCGCTCACTATCCGCAAGGTCACTGAAAAGCCCATCAAGTTTGTCGGTATGGGCGAGAAGATGGAGGCTCTTGATGTGTTCCATCCGGAACGTATGGCAGAGCGTATCCTCGGCATGGGCGATATCCGTTCTTTCGTGGAACGTGCTCAGGAACAGTTCGATGATGAGGAAGCCGCCAAGCTCTCCAAGAAATTGGCCAAGAACCAGTTCGATTTCAATGACTTCAACCAACAGATCCAGCAGATCAAGAAGATGGGTAACGTGAAGGATCTTATGGGCATGATTCCAGGCATGGGCAAGATCATCCGCAACATGGACATTGACGATGATGTCTTTAAGAGTGTGGAGGTGATGATTCAGTCGATGACTCCCGAGGAACGTGCGAACCCTGATATCATCAATGGTTCTCGTCGCAAACGTATCGCGCGCGGTTCCGGCCGTGACATTCAAGATGTTAACCGCCTCATCAAGCAGTTCGATGACATCCGCAAGGTGATGAAGGCCGTGAACAACGGTTCCGGCAAAACCAGAGGGATGATGCGTGCCATGAATGCCAGAGGAAGAAGATAACGGTCACCATGAAGGAAATTTACCTGGCTGGCGGCTGCTTTTGGGGCACTGAACACTATTTCAAGCAGATTGACGGAGTGTTGGAAACCGAGACGGGTTTCGCCAACGGCAACACCGAAAATCCGACTTACGAGGAGGTATATACGGATACCACCGGCTACGCTGAAACGGTGAAAGTGGTTTATGACGAGAGTAGGGTGGGGCTGCCTTTTTTGCTTGACATGTTCTTCCACGCTATCGACCCGACGTTGCTCAACCGTCAAGGGCACGATGTGGGTACACGCTACCGCACGGGTGTGTATTACACGGACGAAGTTGAACTGCCGGTAATCAAACGGATTTTCGATGAGAAACAGAAATTGTACAATCAGCCGATTGTGACTGAGATTGCACCGTTGCGCAATTTCTTCCCCGCCGATGAGTACCATCAGGACTATCTGGACAAGCATCCCGACGGATATTGCCATCTGCCTGTTGAACTGTTCGAATTCGCCCGCAAATCCTCCCGTCACTAACCTTCTAACCCCTAACCCTTAGACACAAACAAAGCCCCGAAAGATTCAACTTCCGGGGCTTTGCATTTATGTTTTCGCAATAAATCACGCTTTCGTCTGATTTGCGACACCGTCCTGCTTGGCTTTCAGTTCTTCATCGGAGAGACCGAGGTAGTGGTCGCTGACCACCTGCATCTCGTTGTCGAGTTCCAGCAGATAGGGTACGCCGGTGGGGATGTTAAGTTTCACAATATCCTCGTTTGACATGTTTTTCATGAACTTGATGATACCGCGGATGCTGTTGCCGTGTGCAACGACCAGCACCTGCTTGTATTGGCGCAATGATTCCACGATGTTGACGTTCCACAGCGGGATGATGCGCTTGGTGGCGTCCATCAGCGATTCGGTGGCGGGGCGGGCGGCCTTGAATTTGATGTCTTGGTAGCGGATATCGAATTTCGGGTGGCGCGGGTCGTCGTCGGCCAACGGTTCCGGTTCCACGTCATAGCTGCGGCGCCACTTGTTGACCTGCTCCTCGCCATAAATTGACACGGCCTCCTTCTTGTTCTGTCCTTGCAACGCACCGTAGTGCTTCTCGTTCAGTCGCCAGGTCTTATACACGGGCAGCCACATCCGGTCCATCTCTTCCAACACATAGTTCAGCGTCTTGATGGCGCGTTTCAGGAACGAGGTGTAGGTGTAGCGGATGTCCAACCCCGGTTCGTCGCGCAGGATGCGGCCCGCCTGCTTCGCCTCTTCGATGCCCTGCGGCGTGAGGTCCACATCCGTCCAGCCCGTGAACTGGTTCGACAGATTCCATTCGCTTTGTCCGT
>JAFYEU010000055.1 GCA_017544105.1 Bacteroidales bacterium | reverse complement strand
TCCATCAAGGCGATGCAAGCCTACGAGCGGCGCACGGGAGACGCCACCTATCGGTTGCAGGACCCTACCGACACCTCGCACTATTGGTCGGCACAGGACTTCACCGACAATGTGCTGAGCGTCTATCTTCCAAGTGTTTACACATTCTACGGGAAAGTTTTCGACGAGGTTATCCGATTGCATCGCGAGGCCGGGGTGCCGTTGCCCGCCATCCACATCGGCGGCGACGAGGTGCCCGCCGGCGCGTGGTCGGGCCGCGACCGACGTGCGCTGAAAGAGCAGTTCATCAATGGGATGCTAGACTTAGCCGAAAAGCGGGGCATCAAATTGGCGGGTTGGGAAGACATCGCCCGCAACCTGACGCCCGAGACGCAGAATCGGTTGCGGAAGTCGCTCTATTTCCTCAACGTATGGAACACCAAGGGAATAGAGGGATTCCCCGTGGTGGTTTCGCCAGCGGACTACACCTACTTGGACTTGGCATACAACGACAGTCCGTTCGAGATCGGTCTCAACTGGGCCGGCTACGTGGATGAGCGGAAGACCTTCTCGTTGCAGCCCAAGGAGTACCTCGGGGATATTCTCGGGGTGGAGGCCGCGCTGTGGTCGTCGCAGCTCCGCAGCTTCTCCGACGCCACCTACCAGATGCTCCCCAAGGGTCTCGGCACTGCCGAGCGTGCCTGGAACGCCTATCCCGACTGGCCGTCCGAAGAGGCTTTTGAAGCTGATTTCAAGCGCTTTTACGATATCATTGGGGCTGTAGAATGGCCGGAATGGCAAAAACGCAATCTTCGTTCTGCCTTAGAGAAATAGGGCCAACAAAGAGATGCTTATTGCCTGATCAGAATGTGTACCGCACGCCGAAATTCAGTCCCCAGTCGAACTTGTGATCGGCAAATTTATTAGGGGCGAAGACGCAACGATAGCCAGGGCGAAAATCTAACTGCAGGGCCAGCGGGATGTCAAATTTATACTCCAGTCCGAAAAAGCCGTTGACGCCCGCCTTGCAATTACGGTTGCTTATCTTATAGCTATAGTCGATGTACAAATAATCCTGCCAGTTGTAGCCAATACTGCCTCCCAAGCCCACAAGACCATACAAACCGTTGACAAGCCGCCCTTCGTACATAAAGTTCGGAGCAAGCTCAGCAGACCAAAGGTGGGAGCCATATACATAACAATATTTGGTACCTAGATCGAGTTGGATAGCAAAATGGTTGCCGACAAAAGTCTTGTAGGAAAGGGCCTGCGTGGTTCCAAGCGTTGTACCGATGCCATGCTTATAGGGGGCCTGGGCATGGACAGGCAAAAACGTGCTCGCAAATACAGCAAAGAGAATCATCAAATAACATCTTTTCATGACACTATTCTTTTATGGATTGAAATACATATTACCATTGCCAGTACATTCAAAAAAGAGGGTGAAAATACTAGGAGCAAAGGGTCATGATTTTGGGAATGAAGATGACCAGCCCGACAATCAGGGCAGTGAAGGCTGATACCAACACAGCGGCGGCCGACAGATCCTTGACTTTTTTGATCCGCTCGTCGCGCTCCGGACATACAACATCGGAAAGATCCTCTATGGCGGAGTTGAAGATTTCAGCGCTGAACACTATCCCGACGGCAAAGGCGACCGCCACCCATTCGAGAGCGGAAATGTGCAGCACGACACCCGCTACAATCACACACAGGGTGGCGAGCAGGTGGATTCTGGAGTTATGTTCCTCGCGCAGGAGAACCCGCAAGCCATGGAAGGCGTATGTGAAACTCTTCAGCCGTTTGGCGATGGAAAATTTTTCCTGTTTCATAATCCAAATTTGAGACGGCAAAAATACAAAAAAAGAGACATTAGGCCTGCATGTCACCTTGTACCCTGAAGTACTCCTAGAGTAGGTGGAGGCCCCATGCACAGACCCGGATCAGCTAAGCCACGACATACCAAAAGGCCGACACCACAAAGGCCAGAACATACACTGCCTAAATCACCAAAAAGCTGTCAGCTTGGGATTTTCATTCGGAATTAATGAATATAATTTAGACATGGAGGCCATTCAAAGCCCCCATGCCATATGTTCTTACTCTGTTATCTCTTTCACACGGGTCATCAACTTGTCCAAGCCAGAGAGTGCCACAAGGTAACAAACACCATTGGCCAAGATGCCGAGACCAATCAATACGGAAAGAGTCTTGCCGGCAGCCACAGGGTTGCGAAGACCGAAGAAGCCCAGCACGGCGGCAGCCAAGCCCAACAACATGATGCACCACCAGAATCCAAAACCGAATTTCTTGAAATCAAACGATTCAATGAACAACGTGATACCTTCAATAATCACCCAGACAGCAAACACAATCGGAAGGGAGGCTGTCAAAGCAAAATTGTTGCAAAGGAAGAAAACACCTAAAAACATCTGAAGCAAACCCGATAACATGCGGGTACCGCTATTCGGCAAAAAATGCTGCGTGCGAAATGTGAACATCAAGGTGAATAATCCGGAAAGCATGGTGAACAAACCAATCATCCAAGCACTTGCAAACAATGTTTCAGCGGGTCTGATCATACAAACCACTCCTAAGGCGATGAGCAATAATCCTGCCATCACCAATAAAAATTTAGAACCTTTTTTCATGATAAAAGAATTTTAGTTTAATTACAATTTTCGACAAAGAGAAAGGCCCTTCCGTCTGAACTCATGCTGTTCACACATATCGACAACAGAATGCGCAAGCAGTATTGGAGATGAGATTAGAAGGTGAAACGCACTCCTAAATTTGCACTATAGTCAAAATAGTGGGCGTCAAAATTTTCTGCAAACAGACAGCCATAGCCCGGTCGGAAGTCAATCTGCAAGGCAATAGGCGCACTGAATTTGTATTCCAATCCCAGAATGCCATTCGCACCACATTTGCCAAGGTCGGTACGGGTATGCCAAATGCCGAAAATACCTTGGTATTGAATGGTGTTCCAGCTGTATCCGATGCTGGCACCCAAACCGATCATACCATAGAGGTTTCCAGCCAAACGACCCTCAAACATGAAGTTGGGGTTCAATTCAAGGCACCAAATGTCCACATTGTTCAAATTCACATTCTTGAAACGACCGTCCGTGGTGACGAACTTGGTTCCCAAATCCAACTGGAAGGCGAAGTGGTTGCCACCGAAAGTCTTGAATGTCAATGCCTGCATGTTACCCACGGAAACACCGATTCCGTTTCTATAGGGTGCTTGGGCATTGGCAAAAAAATGCAATCCGGCAAAAAGAACAATAAAGATTAAAAGACTGTGTTTTTTCATAATAATATCTTTTTAATAAGTGAAAAATATAACATCATTCGTTTGAAGGTGCAAAAATACATTTATTTCGTATAGCTTTCAAGTCTTTGTTTCGGGATGTGGGCATTTTGCTGCCTTCCAGTTCTTTGAAATATTGTTCCGGTTCGGTACGGAACATATATAAGGCATCTTCATACAACACATCCTCCACACGCTGATGGGTTTCTTTAGCCTTTTCCAAGGCAGCTTTGTACCACGTCGGCTTGTAGAGCTTGATGGTCTCCGAAAAATCGAGGGCCACGGAATCAATTACCGTCTTGTCATAGCAGAGGTGCAGCAAAGCCCTGGGTAAATAATAACAACTAAACTTGTATAACGTGGTGGGGTTGAAAATAAGCATGATGTAGTCCGGTTTCATCAGCTCCTGCTCAATATCCACGTCCAAAGGTGAGGTGTTCTCAGGATCGCCATAAATGATGTAGTTGTAATACCAATAAGTGCTTTTCTGGAAAATATCCAGTAGCGGGATGTAGTAGATAAAATGCCAGAAATAGGAGTCGCCAACTCCTACCAAGTTAGGCTTGACAGCGGATGAATCTTTTATCGCTTTCAAATCTACGTACCAATTCGTAGGGGTTTTTATGGGACGGGCCAGATTGAGAATCGTTTCTAGATCATTGTCGAAATCCCGGGTCTTCGCTTGGTATTTCTCCCCGATTTCAAGATCCACAAGATTTTGATTTCCCAGGGCCGCCATATAATGAAGGATGGAATCGAAAGCAAAAACAGAGGCGATACTGGTCCAATGGGTGCCCGTTTGGGGGAACAAAGGATAATCGACAGTATTCTTGAGGTTTTTGAAAACAGGAACAAAATCCACATAGTCCACACCCAGCTCATCGAAACGCTTGGTATAGTAGTCATAGGCCCGAACACCCATCGGTCGGTTATACGAAAAGTTTGGGGGAAGGTATTCCGGGTAGATCTCGTCTTTGCTTGGAGCTATCACGACAAAGAGGTGAATGTCATACTCCTTCAGCAACTCCTGTACCTTTTTAAGGCGCAGTGCTTCTTTTTCGAAGATCTTCTTCATCTCTGACGTGTCATTGGTATAGTCGTACATCAGACTTTCATAATGATTCCTGACATATAGCTCTTCAAACAGCCAGTTGTCTTTCCCACGTACGATGGTGGCATTGTTCGTCTCGTGGAAACAACTCCATAGATATTGGTTGTAGTATCGGATAAGCCATTCCCGGAAGCCGAAGTGATCTCGCAAATACTGCTCAGTATTCTCCTGAAAAGAGCCATCCACATAAGTGGCAAGCGTCGGTTTCGGCTTTTCCGCTTCAAGGACAGCTCCATGAAGCGGTTCCAGTTTCACAACTCCCGTAACAGTTTGGACCAGGAAGATTATCATGACCGCTATCGTGCTGAAAAATAATATTTTATAAAAGATATCTTTCATGGCAGTCATCTTAAAACCTAAAGTAAATGAAAGGACTGAAGCCTGTTGCATTGAGCGCGCTGAGGCAGAATACAAATAGCAGAATAGAGAGCACCCATACTACAAGATGCTGTTTTTTAGAGAATTCGGTGTAGAACAGAAAGCCTTGTACCCTTTTCCCGCAGGAGGATAAGACCCAAAACGCAAAGACCAACGCGATGCAAAGGGTGACATAGAAATGGATGCTTCGGATGGGTATCAGGGCGTGAAAATCAAAGGCGAATAATCTGGATATGAAAGTGAAAGCATCTGGGAGGTTTTCGATGCGGAAGATGGCCCACCCCACCGTCACAATCAGAAAAGTCAGGATGACGCTGGGGATCTTGCCGATTTTGGCATAGACCTTAGCGAGGCCCATGCGTTCCAGCACCAGCCAGAAGCCGTGATAAGCACCCCAGAGAATGAAGTTCCAGTTAGCACCATGCCATAAGCCGGAATGGAGGAACACCACCCACAGGTTAAAATACATCCTCGATTTGGAACAGCGGTTGCCTCCCAGCGGGATATACAAATAGTTACGCATGAACGTGCCGAGCGTGATGTGCCAGCGCCTCCAGAACTCGCTGACACTTGCAGAGTTGTAGGGATTGTCAAAGTTTTCCGGAAAGTGGAATCCCAGCATCTTGCCCAAACCGATGGCCATGTCGGAATAGCCAGAAAAGTCGAAATAGAGCTGCATGGTGTAGGCGATGATGGTGATCCATGCGACGCCGCTATTCATCGTCAACAGATCGCCGGCAAGAAGTGTATCCACCTGTCGCCCCAGGACATCGGCGATCAGGATTTTTTTGGAAAGCCCTATCACAAAGCGATAGAATCCTTGGAGAATCTCCGACCAGTGCTGCTCGCGGTGACGGATCTCATCCGCAATGTCGCAATAGCGCACAATAGGTCCCGCAATGAGTTGCGGGAACATGATAATGTAAAGCATATAGTCGGTGAGCCGCTCCATGGGCTGATGAACATTGCGGTAGGTATCCACCACATAGGTGATAGACTGGAACGTGAAGAAGGATATGCCGATGGGCAACAGCACTTTAGCAAACGCAAACGGCTTCAGGCCGAAAACCTCCAACAGGGCATTCAAATTATCTACAAAGAAGTTGGCATACTTGAAATAGCCCAACAATCCAAGGCTGAGTGCAATGGCCAAACCAGCCAATAATTTCTTATGCACCACATTTTCTGACTTGTACAGCCATCTCACCAGAAAGAAATTGATCACTGTGGAGCCGAGAAGCAACAGGATGAAGGTCGGGGCTCCATAAGCATAGAAAATGACAGAGAAGAGCAGCAATACGATATTACGCCCTTTTTTCGGACATGCAAAATAGCATAGAAGGAAAATGGGGAGGAATAATATCAGGAATACATTACTGCTAAAAACCATAGTGTTTTACGTTCAGGGTTAGGGAATACTATTCTGCATCCATCGCTAAACGAAAGCCGACAAAATTATACTGATAGACATAGGTGGCCTTATTCCGCGCCGACACCCTGCACACATCCGGGAAGCTGGTCATGCAACCTCCTCGATAGATCTTCAGATTTGAGAAATCATCGCCATAAGGGTTGTCATAGCTCATACTTCTCTCATAATACTCATATCCGTCATAACACCACTCATAGACGTTGCCGCTCATATCATAGATTCCCAATTCGTTTGGCATCTTGGTGCCCACGGGATGCGGTTTCTTGCCGCTGTTTCTCTTATACCAGGCCACTTCATCAAGATTGTCGGAGCCGCTGTATTGATAACCCTGGCTCATGAGCCCGCCACGGGCAGCATACTCCCATTCCGATTCCGTCGGCAGCCGGTATTTCATACCCGTCATCTTATTCAGTTTCTGTATAAACTCGTTGGCTGCAATCCAAGTGATGCGTGTTACAGGCAGACTGTCACCAATCACCTTGGAGGGGTTTCTGCCTCCCATCACAGCCATCCATAGTTCTTGAGTAACCTCATATTTGGAGATGAGGAAATCGTTAAGTTGAACAAGATGAACAGGGACCTCATCCATCAGGCAGTCTCCTCTTTGCTCACTCGTACATCCCATCCAAAATTGGCCTCCCCGCACATAGACCATCTCAACAGTAGGCAGCTGGGCGTATGCGGACGACAAGAAAAAACACAAAGACATAACAAAGCATGACAATTTCAGATTTTTCATTGGCTGATCGGATTAGAGGGTTACCTTTTCTTGTTTGAACGCGGTCGAGGATGATGTGTCGCTGGCAGAATGCTGAATCTGGGAATAACGGGCCCGATACTGCCGGGCTATCCCAGACCAGTCGAACTCCTGGAAGCGTTCCGCCGGGAGGGTCTGATACTGCTCTGGGGCCTGGAGCAACTGTTTCAAGGCTTGCGCAATCTGCTCTGTGTCCGTCGGGGTCACCGCTTCGCCCACGCGCTCGGCAAAGAGTCCGTCAATGCCTTCGCCACGGGTGTATAGCACGGACAGTCCTTGCGACAGGGCCTCCACATAGACAAGCCCGAAGGTTTCCGTCAGGGATGGCATGGCAAAGACACTGCAGGAACGATAGAGCTGACACAACTGCTCTTTGTCATAGACAGGGCCATGACAGACGATGGTGTCTGGATTCTTATCGGCATATTGCAGGATTTCCTGTTCTTGGGCACCGCCCTCGCCGACAAGATGTAGCTGGATATCCGGTATTTGGGACTGTAGGGAGAGGACCGCCTGGGTCAGCCGTTTCACATTCTTGTTGGCACTGAAGTTTCCCACATAGATGATGGCGTGATTGTGCCCATGTTGCTCCGGATTCAAAGCTAACGATTGAAGCCAGAATGGGTGGATGCCGTTGCAAATCACCTCCGTTTTCCGGCGCACCTCGTCGCGGATACCGCAGAGGGTGAAATGCCGCAGGAAGTCGTGCTCCAGGGCCGGGGAGATGCAGACCACACGGGAGGCCTCTTTCAAGACGGCCCGGTGCACCCACCACAGATGCGGCATGTAGCGCATGAAGTCATTCACATCCGTATTGCGGACGGCGACCATAAAAGGAATTCCATACTTTTGTTTCAGATAGAGGGCCACCGCTCCGTCGCTGAACAAGGTGGTGGCATGCACACAAGAGATGGTGGAAGGATCTACCTGTTGCACCAGATGTTGCGCAATCCGCTCAATCTTACGATGGAACAAGACACGATGCCATGGCCGGATCACATAGTCATAGACAAAGCGCGTATGTTGTGCCTCAAAACGGTTGACATCTTTCTGATCAGGATTCCGGAGCGGGATATAGACCACCTGGTTGACCCCCTGTGCATCCAGATTCTGGTATAATTCAGTATGGACCTTGCTGTTGACAAAATCATTGCAGAGATGCAGGACACACGGCTCCGCAGGCGGAATCCGCTCCGCCTCGGGCTGACGACTCCATCGGAGAGAAGCACCCAGGAGCAGGAAGGCAAGCATCTGCACCGAACCGGGGCCATAGGGAAAACTCGGTTCCGCCAGACTGACAATCAAAGGAACCATGCAGACCACATAACCCACATCCCGGATATTCGTTCTTCGACTTTTAAACAGATGATAGATGACATTGCCAATGAAAAAAAGATAGAAAGCAATCAGCGGAAACGAGAAAATACCATAGCGGACCATTCTGAGAAGCGGATAGTTGTGAATCAAGGAGATTCCGGAGGCATCTTCCTGTTCTCCTTCAACGATATGCTCCGCCACAAAGTCCAGTCCTTGCCGGTTGCGTTCCCAACGATGAGTGGAGGCCTGCTCAATATTGTTGCCTCCATGTCCTCCAAACATGAAACGGTTCAACTCATCCTTCACAAAACCATTGAAAGTGATATAGGTTATCAAAAGCATACTGAGAATGCCCACAACCGTTTTCACGTTGGCTTTCAGATGCAGTTCCGACTCTTTCACAAAGACAAACAAAACACAGAGAATGAGAGCAAACAGGTCGGCTCGGGCACGAATCAGGATGAGCAGCAAGAAGGCCAACACAAAGACCGTCATGTATTGCCATCTTTCCTCCTTCAACTTCATGCCCCAGAAGAAGAGCGAGGCCGCCCCGACGGCCAACAGGCCGCCCATCTGATTCTTTCCTTCATTAACCATGTAATACTCAGGAACATAAAGACCTCCAGCAAAGTAGAAACAGTTAGCGACAATCATCGCGGCAAGGCCTAGCGTGTAGTAGAAACAGATATTGGCCCAGCTTTTGGGTTTGAGGTCCAGACTCAGCCCTATGCCGATGCAGAGGAAGGCCACTACCAATTGGAAAAGGTCTTCAAACCGGAAATGGCGGTGCGTAATGCGGAAGAACACAAACTCTAACCCCACAAGCAGAATGGTTGCCATGAGAAGGCGCATGAAACGTGGGGAGGCATAGCGCTCCAAGGAAAAAGTCAGGATGACGGCAGCACCCATAAAGGCCATAATCACATAGCGGATGATGTAGTATGCAAAAGTCAGATATACCCATGGCAGGTAAGAGACCACTATCAGCGCCAGCGTGGCGATCAACAATATCTTGGCTATCTTGTCTTTCATCTTTGTAAAGTATCAATATCGGGCAATTGTACCATCTGGCCGAAGAGCAGGTCGGTCTCCGGCAGGCGGCCATAGTCAAAACCTCCGCTAGGGGTGAAGGTCAGTTCGCCAAACCAGACCTGGCCATGCTCCAGATAGAAGTCGGCACGGACAAAAGGAAACGGCTTGGACAGTCTCTCCGCGCACTCAAAAAGACGGTCGATGCCTTCCGGCTTGGAAATGGTAAATCCTTCCGGTGCCTGTTGGCCTTGACGGTTAAATCGTTGCAGTTGCCACTGACGGTCAAAAAAATAGAAGTTGGGGCGGGCCTGGCGACCGCGACCGTAACAACAGAGCACATACTTAGCCTCCCCGTTGAAGCAATAAACCTTATAGTCAACCGGTGTGACTCCTTCCGAAGGTTCTATAAACCGCTCACATAGCAATTGCTTGGGGAAGATATATTGGGGTTCATACGAAATCAGATGGAACTTGATCTTCTGGAAACTGCGCAACTCCTTTTCCGCTTTAGGGATGTCCAACTGGGCTTTGTCCGTACAGACCACATTGCCCCCATTGCCGAAGTTCCACTTCATCACGAACTTTTCGGGCAGCGCCGACCATTCTATCTGATCCACCTGCTGATACACTGCCAGCACTTCGTTCAGAATGTCAGGAAGACCGCAATCACGCACATAGTCACGCACGCGCACCTTGTCGGCACACTGGTTCACCAAAGCGTTATCCTTATAATAGTACAACTTCATCCATTGTATCTTTTCATCCAGCGTTTGAGGATTTTTCAAGTCCAAGCGGCGATGATGACAACGACGGAATTGGAAACGAATGCTCCATTTGGGAGAGAGGGTGGTCATCAGATAATGGATCCACAGGCGTAAGTTGCTCCGTAATTCCATAGTGGATAAAGTGTTATATGTTGATAATCAATATGTTGTTAATAAGTGTCGGACTTTAAAAGCAAAGGCAAATGTACTATTTTTCGGCCATATCGCTACCGGAGCATGGTATTTTTCAAATGACGGATTCTTTCAAAGATGGTTTCCGTCATCTCTCCAAAAGCAGGTCCGTGGGCTGTCTGGCTGAGGTCAGGGGCTCGGTTCCATTCTATCAGGACAGGCCGTTCCTGTTCATCAATGCCGAAGTCCCAGCCTATAAGGTTGAAATAGGGCAGTCGGAGGTGCAGTTCCTTGACGGTCTCCAGCACCTGCTGAAAAGCCGGGATGGAAAAACCCTTCAGGGGAGTGCCGTTATCGGTGGTGAGAATACGTTTCTCACTAGGTGTACCATAGGCACAGTCGCGAATGGTCCCCGTTGCCAAGTCTATGTCGGCATTGATGCCGCCGGCGGTCTCGTTGTCCACACTCTTGCCTGCCCGACCGATGCGCACCACCGTGTAGAGGATAAATATCTCGTTGTCTTGACGGTACGACAGCACACGCAGGGTATTCAGAGAGGTCGGGTTCAACTGAGCCATGACAGGATGCTGCGTCACAGCCTGTTGGATAATGAAGTTACGGCCATATTGGTCAAATAGCTGTTCCATCGTCATCGCCTCCCCCACACTGCCATGACATGAAGTGAAGACCTTCACTCCCTCGCCCCACATGCCCTCCTGGGTGGGCTTGACCACCGCCTTGGCCAAGTCCTGACAACGCTCCAAGGCTTCAGAACGGGAGATGGCCTTCTGACCGTCATAGAAGTATCCGTTCATGTTTTTGATGATGGTAGCCGGACGGTTCACATCGGGGAAATAGATATCGTAGATGCCCTTGTCCACATAGGCGTGACGCAACTGGAAATTGTTCAGACGATAGATGACATCGGTGTGATACAGGCTGGTAGGCACATAACGGACGGAGAAGTTGTCATTGCGGGAATAGAAATATTCATGCCAATAGGTAGGCACCTTCTGTCCAACAAGCTTTTGATAAAAGTGCTGGACATCAGACTTTTGGGTATTACTGAGCGGTTTCAGGTCACAAACAGCGCATTTGCCCTTGATGTTGGCAATGTCGCGTTGGCGCATACGAAACAGCGTGTAGCGGTTATACAGGTTCTCGAACATAAAGGAGGGGTTATGGATGTGCAATAATGTGTTTTAATCTTCTGTCAGAGAGTTCGTTGGTCAGGCGACCGAAATCAGAGGGGGTATGGGTCTGTTGCCAGGCCAGGAAGCAGTCGCGGATCTCCTGGCGCCATCCGCGGTGGATGAACAGCTGTCCGGTGCGGTCCCACATGTCGTTGACCTCCACCACCACCGGGCCCTGCTCGGTGAGGGCGATATCCCAACCAGCAGCCTTCACAAAGGGGAGGGCTTGTTGGAAAGCCTTTACTTGCTGACAGATTTCAGGCCAATGCTCAATCTGGACTCCATTGAGGGGCTGACCGCTGTCAGGATGATGGTCTATGGGGGTGATATGTCGCCAGCCATCAAAGCGGATAGCATCCTGGAGCACGCCCGTCTCGGTGTCAATGCAGGCATCCACATTGCCGCCGCCGCCGGCATTATCCACGCACCGGCCTGCACGACCGATCTTGATGAAGGTAGCTGCTATCTTTGCCGTGCCATCGGGATAGAGCAGGGTCATGAAGCGCACCGTATTCACAGAAGAGGCATTGATGGCCTCCAGCTGGGGTGTCTGGCGGATACACTGCTCGAAGATCAACGGCTTGTCGGCCAACAACTCGGCCAACGGTTTGACTGTGTCATCATGAAGGGTAACCAGGGTTGTATCATAGTCAATATTCTTGACAACCAATACGTTGCTCCCGTGAGAAGTCTCCGTGGTTTTGATCACGCAGGAGGTGACCTGCTGCTGTTGAAGGATCCGCAGCAGCTCTTCGGGCGTACGGGCTATAAGGTCACCCGCTGAGCGGCCGGCCTGTGGATCATAATAGCCATACAGGGTTGCCTGCGGCAGGCCGGCCGCGGCCAACACCTGGTGAGCCAAGTACTTGTTGCGCGCCAAGATGTAATACTTCTTCGGATTCAACACATCCAGATAATAGCGCTGCTCATTCATCCCCAGGAAATGATGACGAAACGACTCCGGCCGCTCCATCATGTGGAATTGGTCATACTCCTCCAAGGTCAGCCCCTTGCGTCGCCGCAACCGCAAATAATCCATCAACACCCGAACACGGTGACGAAACGACCGAGCCGGATAACGGACAAACCACCGCATAAGGTGGTATAAAAATCGTAATCTATTGTATATCAACATTCTTAATAATAAACACCAAAAAATCCAGCAAAAAGGACTCTATGGGTGCAAAAATAGAAATTATTACCATTGCTAGCATCTGATGACCTTTTATTTGCTATTTTTGCGCTTTCATTATTCATTCAAACAAAACACAGAACAATGGCAAAATTTGATTTAATGACCTTACCATACGCTCCCGAAGCATTGGAGCCCGTCATCAGCCGCGAGACCATCGGTTTCCATCACGGCAAGCACCTGCAAGCCTACGTCAACAACCTCAACGCCGCCATAGAAGGGACTCCTTTTGAGAACAAGACGCTGGAGGAGATTGTGATGACCGCGGAGGGAGGCATGTTGAACAATGCCGGACAGATCCTGAACCACAACCTCTACTTCGGCCAGTTCATGGCACCGAAGGAGGAGAATAAGCCTGCTAGCGCCTTGGCCAAAGCCATTGATGAGGCTTTCGGCTCTTTGGAAGCTTTCCAAGAAGAGTTTGTGAAGAATGGTGCGGGGCTCTTCGGCTCTGGCTGGGTATGGCTCTCCGCCGATGAAGCGGGCAAGCTGGTCATCACCCAAGAACCCAACGCTGCCAACCCTATCCAGAAAGGTCTGACCCCGCTGCTCACCTTTGACGTGTGGGAGCATGCTTATTATCTGGACTATCAAAACCGCCGCCCCGACCATCTCAAAGCCCTCTGGGCGATCGTCAACTGGGAGGTGGTGGCCGAGCGTTACGGCCGATAGTCTTTTCATCTTAAAAAATCAAAAAAACGACAATACTATGGCAATCTTAGTGACCAACATCAAACAGCTTGTGCAGGCTGAACCGCGCAAGATCACCTTCCGCGCAGGCAAGGAGATGCAACATCTGCCCATCATAGAGAACGCCTACCTCCTGACGGTGGGCGACACCATCAAGGACTTCGGCCGGATGGAAGACCTCGACCGTTCCTCTTTGGCCAAGATCAAAGAACCGTTGGAGGAGATCGACGCCACGGGGCGCATGGTCTTCCCCTCTTTCTGTGACTCCCACACCCACATTGTCTATGCCGGCAGTCGCGAGGTGGAATACATCGACAAAATCAAAGGACTCAGCTATGAGGAGATAGCCAAGCGCGGCGGCGGCATCCTGAATTCCGCAAAACGTTTGCACGAGACCTCTGAAGAAGAGCTTTTCGATCAAGCTTGGCAACGGTTGGAGGAGATGGCCTCCTACGGCACTGGCGCGGTGGAAATCAAGAGCGGCTACGGCCTCTCCACAGAGGATGAACTGAAAATGCTGCGCGTCATCCGCCGGCTGAAGGAAAAGTCCCCGATGCTCATCAAGGCCAACTTCTTGGGTGCCCATGCCGTGCCGGCCGAGTACAAGCAAGACCCAGATGCCTATGTGGACCTCATCATCAATGAGATGATTCCCATGGTGGCGGCTGAAGAGTTGGCAGACTTCGTAGATGTATTTTGTGACAAAGGCTTCTTCACGGTCGAGCAGACCGAGCGAATGCTGATGCAGGGCATCAAATATGGTTTGCGGCCTAAGATTCACGCCAACGAGCTGGATTACTCCGGTGGTATCCAGGTGGGCGTCAAATACAATGCCCTGTCGGTGGACCATCTGGAATATACTGGAGATGAAGAGATTGCTGCCTTGAAGGGTAGCGAGACGATGCCCACGATTCTGCCCGGCGCAGCCTTCTTCCTGGGCATGGTGTGCGCCCCCGCCCGCAAGATGATGGATGCCGGCCTGCCTGTGGCATTAGCCTCCGACTTCAACCCGGGTTCATGCCCCTCCGGCAACATGCAGCTGGTGGTCGCCATGGGCTCCATCATGTACAAGATGCTGCCCGAGGAGATCATCAACGCCACCACCATCAACACGGCGTATGCCTTGGGCGAGCACGAGACAGTGGGCTCTATCACCAAAGGAAAGAAAGCCAACTTCTTCATCACCAAGCCGATGGACACTGTCTATTTCATGAACTACGCCTTCGGCAGCAACAAGATCGAACGCTACTTCTTGAACGGGAAAGAGCAGTAACGGTTTTTGCATATCTAATAGTGCGTTGCGGAAAAATGCAGAAAATGCAGAGACAATGCGGAAACTCAAGGAAGAATTTGGACAATACAATTTCCGCGTATTCCGCCATTTCCGTTTATTTCCGAATCAAAGAGAGTACGTTGCGGAAAAATGCAGAAAATGCGGAAGCAATGCGGAAACACAAGGAAGAATATGGATGAAATAATTTCCGCGTATTCCGCCATTTCCGTCTGTTTCCGCATTTAAAAAAAGTTGTTGTAAACCCTATTGTTTTAACACTTCCAACGCCTTCAGCACGACCGGATCGGTGGTGTTCAAGGTTCTGTAGTAGGCCTCGTCGCCAAACAGATTGCGGCCGACAAGAGCCTTTATCCACACTTTTAACTCTTTTTTAGACTCCATGTTAAGAGCAGGAGGATCTTTTTTCGCCAGCTTTTTATAATATTGTAGCAGTTCTTGGACTTGCGCATCCGACACGGACATCTTGGCACAGAAAGTTTTAGCGTCTGGATACTGCTTCAGAAGCGATGCCTTGTGTTCGTTGGCATAATGGAAAGCATACTGCACGGGAGCGGCAGTATTGGAGACGGCATAGAAACCGCTCTTAGTGTCGGAATATTGCAACGGCACGAAGTAGTCGGGCATGATGCCACCGCCACCATAGACAGTGCGCCCGCCTACCGTCTTGAAGATCTGGGTGGAGTCGAGTTTGATACTGTCCACGGTCTCCATCTCCCCGTTGACCAGCCTGTTGATAATCTCCTCATAATAGGCTTCCGTGCCCTTTTTGTAGTCGCGTTGGATACAGCGGCCGCTAGGGGTATGATAGCGCGCGGTCGTCACGCGGATAGTGGAGTTGTCGCCCAACTCAAACTGCCGTTGGACCAGCCCTTTGCCAAAGGAACGGCGACCCACGACGAACCCTCGGTCATTGTCTTGCACAGCACCCGCCACAATCTCTGAGGCGGAAGCACTATAATCGTCGATAAGCACCACCACCTTGCCGCTCTCGAAATCTCCCTTCCGGGTGGCATTGATCACCTCTGGGCGCACATTAAGCCCTTCAATGGAGACGATCTCTTGCTTGTTGGGCAATAGTTCATCGCAGACCCCCACAGCAGCATCCAGGAAACCACCCGCATTGCCCCGTAAATCCAGAATCATGGATTTCATGCCGGCATTCTTCAGTTTTCTGATTGCCTTCTGGAACTCTTCAACGGTCGTGCTGCCAAATTCATTGATTTTGATGTAGCCGGTCTGCGCATCCATCATAAAATAGGTGTCCACTGTATAGAGGGGGATCACATCACGCTTGATCTCATAGGTGTAAGTCTCAGCAAATCCCGGACGCAGGATACCCACCTTGACTTTGGTTCCCTTCTTTCCGCGCAGCAGCTTATAAGCTTTCTCATTCGTGATGCCGATGATGGAGTTGCCATTCACCGAGATCATACGGTCGCCAGCACGGATGCCAGCCTTCTCGGAAGGTCCTCCCGCCACAGTGTTGACTACCATCAGTGTGTCGTTCATGATGTTGAACTGAATGCCCACACCCTCAAAGGAGCCTTCCAAGGATTCCATCATCAACTTGTTGTCTTCGGCGGTGGAATAGGAAGAGTGCGGGTCCAGATTTTGCAGAATGGTGTTGATGGAGACATCATAGAGGGAGTCCACGTCAATGGAATCCACATAATACCGGTCGATGTAGTTCAGCACATCATTCAGTTTTTGAAGATGGGAATTCCGGGTAACGGCTTTTCGGGAGTTCAAGAAGTTAACAGCCACCGTCATGCCCAACAAAAAGGCGATGAACAGGTAGAAGAATAGCATCCAACGATTATATCTATCAGTATTCATGATGGTTATGATTCAAGGTGAGGTTTGTCGTCTTGTTGTCGTAAAACAGAATATTGGTGTAACAGGGGCAGAAATTGGTCGAGGAAATGACGATACAGTTCATCATGCTCCGGCTGGTGATAGCGTTCCACCACCTTTTGCCATTGTTGGGGTTGCACCACGGGGAGGAGGTGTTCTCTCTTGATGCGGGCAATCTCGTCCACAATCTGCATCCGTTGCCATAGCAATTGGCTCAGCTGATGGTCCACATTTTCGAGCAGGGCACGTTGGCGGACCAGTTCCCGGTCAGGGGCGTTGGTGGGACACTTGAGTTGAGATGCCATCGTTGCCCACTGGGCTGGAGTGAGCTGCTGGGCAGCATCACTCAAGGCATTTTGTGGGTCGGCATGGCACTCTGTCATCAACCCATCAAAACCGTATGTCAGTGCTATCTGAGCCATCTGCGGGATATAAGTGGTCTGCCCACAGAGATGAGAGGGATCACAGAGGATAGGAATCTCAGGATAATAGACTTTGAGGGCGATCGGAATTTCCCAACAAGGGGCATTGCGCAACACGTTCTCCTTGTTGTCGGGGAAACCGCGATGCACGGCCATCACCTGGTGGACACCCGCCTGCAGGAAGCGTTCTATATTGCCTATCCAAAGTTTCAGATCCGCCACGAGAGGATTCTTGACCAGCACGGTGAAGGGTTTGTGGCTCACCGCATCGGCAAGCTTTTGCACCTCTACAGGGTTAACGCCTGTGCGGGCCCCAATCCAGACAGTCTTGATGCCATATTGTTCGCAGAGGGCAACGTGCTCCGGATTCAGCACCTCCACACATACTTGAAATCCCAGTTCGGACTGGATCTCCGCCAGCCATGGCAAAGCCTGCTCTCCCAACCCGGGAAAGCTGTCAGGGTGACTGCGGGGTTTCCAAACGCCCGCCCGGAAATAGTCCAGACATAGTCCGTAACACTGCACCTCCTCGTAGAGCTGCCGCGCGGTGGCCCACACCTGCTCCTCGCTCTCTATGGCGCATGGACCCGCTATCCATATCGGCTTCTGTCCCTGACTATTCTCCATCATCCTCCATCTCCTCCTCTTCAGGCATAAAATAGTTCTTTACAAATTTATTCTTCCAACCTCTATTGCCCAATTTGTAAGTGAAGGAGGGCAAACCGTTCTCAGGAGCCAGAGATCTGTTCTTCGGCTTGATCTTGCTGATGCCTTCGTTGAAGCTCTTGTCGGAAGAATAGGCCGAAACCGTGTTGTTGTCAAATTGGAAGTAGTAGAATTGATCGTCAAACTCAAAATAGAGATACAACTTATTACGAGAGCCTTTCTTCTCTATTACAATACGGCCCGGCACCATCTTGAACACCTGCTTGGAACCACAGATGATGAGCGGCAACACGCGCTGTGACTTGAACGTATGCTGCTCTTTGTCCCATTCAAAGAAGATATTGGAGAACAAGAACTTCACCTGCAAGGCGGCAGGCAGATGTCGGCTGGTATTTCCCAAGGCCAAGTTGTGCGTGAATCGCTGATACTCTTCTCTGCCTAAGATGGTCTTCAACGACTGGTCGAAGGCCTCATCTTCTGAAATATCCACAAAATCCATGGAGGTGGAGTTGTCAAGCATCTTGTTCATCTGCTTCATCGATTCATCGCTGAAGAAGAAGTCGATGGAGGTGGTGAGGTGCATCTCGGCAGAGTCGGCCATCATATAGTTGACAATAGTACCGTTGGTGATGAAGTCCACGCGGCCCAACTTGGCACCCATATCGATTTCACCCACACCGGTGGCAATGCAGTTGTCGGTATTGAGGGTGATGATATTGCCCGGGGCTTCACGATCCTCCAACTTTTCCGCAGAAGCCGCGACGAACTCACGAGTCTCTTTGTCATATTTGATATAGCCGAACACGTTGATGTATTCCGCATCATTGAACTCATCTTTGGCGGTACCGAAGGCCGTGTAGATGCGGCCCGTCTTATTGGAGGAGGCGATAGCCACCACCGCCTTGCGCTCATCCATGTCCTTGGAACGGTCATGGACCTCTATCATAATATTGTTAGGATCCACCTGTTGGAGAATCTTGAGGCGGGCATGCTTCAAAGTGTCACAACCAGTCCGGATTTCCACACCACCGAAATAGGAAAGGAACGGCTGAGTGCTATGCAATTCTGCGCGTCCGTCAAAGGCAAACTGGTCGCTGAATTGGAAGTACTTGTCAATCGGAATCTTGGCCTCACCGTAGGTCTCCTTGGTGACATAAAACAGGGTGTCGAAATAGAGTTGCTGCACCCGTTGGTTTTCATCCACATAGTCATAGTAGCCATTTCCGTACATACGGGTGGCGGTGCGGATCTTGATATCGCAATCGTAGAACTCATGATACTTGTTCTCGCGTCCGGCCAACAGTCGCGACTTGGACAGACGATCCATGTCGGCTTTCTCCCGGATGACAACATCGCCGCCTTGAGGGGTTACAGCCGCATCGCCCACATTGATATAGCGCACCCCATGAGCATAGATGACATTCTTGGTGAAGTCGAACTCGGCACTGAGCGCATTAAAACGATAGCCGATCGAAGGGTCGGAGGCATACAACTCGTTGCCTTCACTGTGCATGTCCACCAACTCCTTGATGTCGGTATTGTCGATATCCACATCTTTGTAAGGATCTTCCCACTTGAAGCGGAGCTTGGTGGAATCAATGGGATCCCAGTCAAATTCAGAGGCAACACCCTTGATCTCATTCTTCACGAAGAAGATCTCCGATGCCTGTCCGTTGGCCTTGAAGTTACCTTTACGGGTTTTAAAGTCCACATGGGATTTATAGTTACGGGTGGAGAAGGCGATATTGTCCTTGTTCTTGCTCAGGTCATAGATCTGCAGGTCGGAGGTGTCGGCCATCAGTTCGTGATGCTGGAAGGCGAATAGGCGGGAAGTGATGTCTGCGCGGTTGAACTTGACGATGCCCGTGCCGAACATGCCATTCGGAGTGATCTTGGAGTTGCCCACCAACTCAGTCTCGCGAAATACGGCCATCGGCTTTTCCAAAGTATGCACAAACATCTGGTCCTGATAGGGCTCCCAGTGGAGATAGCCATCCTCTAAGGTGGCGGGTGGAAACTCCACACCCGACATCTGCTCGTCAACCACATGATTGTTGGCAGCACCGTTGGTGGAGTCCAGATAGAAGACCAGACTGTCAGAGATGGTGTGTGAAGTGATATAGTCGATGGTACCCTTGCCACGCAAACCTTCGTGTGTCAGCGTGATGCCGCCAGCATAGCTGCCCTTGGTACCATACATGGGCAAACCACCTGTCTGGTGACGAATACCCAAGGAGAAGTCTTTCTGCACCTGCAACGGCTCATGAATGTCGGGGAATATACCTCCGGAAACCAACTTCCCGGTAAACTTCATGGAGTCGATCTCGAAGTTGTCAAGATTGACAATCCGGAATTCATTGACGGAATAGAAGAAACGGTTACGGTCATAGACACCACCCAAAATCTCGGGCTTGTCATAGAAGACCTTGCCGCCTTTGCGCGCCTCAAAGATGGGATAGTCGGGGTAGTCGGTCATGCCGGACTTGTTGCCAGGCACATCCACATACAACACACCCGACAGCTCCTCTATCTGGCTCTTGACACGTTGCAACTTGTAGTCGCCATACATGTCCATAGGACCCTCTTTGTCCTCCACATACATGATCAGCGTATCGATGATGTCCATATCGACCAGAAAACGATCGTAGTCGAATTGGCAGTTGTGGGTAACAAAGTCGAAGAGGCCTCCGATGACGCGCCCGGAGAAAACCATATTGCGGTTTTTCTTCACAGTGACCACCTCATCCATCGGATAAACGTTTACAATCTGGGGGTCGCTGAGTACGAAGAACTCACAACCGGTGATTTTCAGGTCGTTGGTGAGGAGGTCCAAGGAGGCATAGTGGGTCTTGGATTCGAGCCGGATATAGTCGTAGTCTTTTTTCTTGATCTGGTTGTTGAGATACTGGGCGATCTTACTACGGTAGTGGATACGGTTGTTGATGACGTCATACTCCACGAAACCGCGCGCGGCCAGGTCAATGACCAGAGCCTTGATATCCAACGGGGGCTTTCTGAACCAGCGGATGACATCCTCAATGGTCACATCCTCATAGCCAGCAGAATTGAAAAGCTCCCAGAGTGTGTAGAGCGGGTTCTCCTTGTTGTAGCCTTCAATCTCATGCATCACACTTATATCGAAATAGTTCTGAGACTCAAAGATGGCAGTCTGCTGACTGGTGTTGCCGACTATAGGCTTGAATTCTATTCGTTCGTCATTAGTGTTCCAATGGATGGACTCGATGGTGATATCCAGCTTGTGATAGGAGTCGAAGAAGGGGGAACGGCCCACACCCTGCTTGGGACGTGAGATGAGCAACTCCTTGTTGTCATTGTCATATTTGAAGTTGGCCGACGGATGATAGATGGAGTCCTCCTCGATATAGATGCTGACATGCGCATCCTCCGCCAGCAGGTTGGTGGGCTTGATGAGGAAACTCTGTGAAGCCGCCCGGATGATGATCTTTCCATCACGACGGATGATGACGTTGGCCAGCGTGTCGCCGGAGGAGGTACCATAGATGGAGGCGCCACGCAAGTCAAAACCACCAATATAGTCCACATTGGGATATAAAGACGGGATGGACATGGTCTTGTCGTAGCTGGTGAAACGGGGATAGGTGGCCTTCTCCTCCGTGGTGGCCAGCACTGCCTTCTCCTCCAGATGTCCTTTGATGGGAGCGGAGAACAGATCGGGATAATAGAAGGTGACATTATCGGCAGAGAGCTGGGAGAAGCGGGTGTCCACCGTGAAATCCTTCAGCTCAGCCTTCACATCGTCACTCAATCCGGCGCGAGTCCAATAAACCACTCCTTTTTTCGCCTTGAACTTCAGCTGAGCCGGATAATAACGGCCCGCCACATCTAAGACTTCCAAACTGTCTTGGTTGGAGTGACCGGTCAGGACGATGTTGTCAAAATCAAAGTAGGGTTCCTCGTCAAAGCCCATCTTGGAAGGCATGGCATCGGTCTGCCACCACACATTGTCTTCGGTGTTAAGCACATAGCGCGTGAAGAGATCCTCGTAGAGTTTCATTTTCTTTTGGTATTGCGTCACTCCGTGCGTGGCGTGATACTCAGAGATTTTGAGCCACGTCTCCGTCTCATCGGCAAAGTCACTCAATGCAAAAGCTTTGAAAGTGTGGATATAGGCTTCAAAGTGAGGGAAGGGACGGAATTTGTGCTTCAGCATCTGGTTGGCCTCCTCGATGAAGGCCATCTGAGCATCATACATCAGATTTTGCTCCCACATGGCCGTGAAATAGTCCAGCAGGTCCTTAGCCTCCTTCTGACGATCTTTGGGCACGGTGGCGAGCATCTCCTTCATCTCCTCAACCGTTTTGGCAGGATCGTTGGAGAAACGGGTAAAACGCTGTGCATAACCACCGATAGTTGTACACAGCACCAAGATAATCAATATGATTTTTTTCATAGTCAGATTTTTGAAAATTGGACAGCCACCCAGCGGTCTCGTACCTTGTGGGACACATATTGCAACTGATGTTCCTCGCAGCATTGACGGATGATGGCCAGGTCAGGGTCTTCATAGAAGCCGCTCATGAAGAGCAGGCCTCCTGGTTGGAGACAGCGAACGTAAGTCGGGATATCTTGCAGCAGGATATTGCGGTTGATGTTGGCCAGGATGACGTCATAGACGGTGTCACCCAGCAGAGAGGCGTCGCCTAGGAGGACTTTAATGTCCTCGCAGTGGTTGTGGGCCACATTCTCCAGACCGTTGCGGTAAGCCCATTCGTCGTTGTCGATGGCGGTCACCTCCGTGGCGCCGCGCATCTTGGCGAGGATGGCCAGCACACCGGTACCGGAGCCCATGTCCAAGACCTTCTTGCCCTGCATCTCGGTCTCCAGCACATACTCGATCATCTGTGCCGTGGTGGCGTGGTGCGCCGTGCCGAACGACATCTTCGGCTCAATCACGATCTCGTAGTCCGCATCGGGCCGCGCAGGATGAAAGGGTGCCCGGATATAGCAGCGATCCGCAATCATCACCGGCTGGTAGTTAGCCTCCCACTCGGCATTCCAGTTGATATCAGGCATCTCCTGTACTTCGGATGTCACCTTCACGTCTGGAAAGCCGTGGTTCTCCACCACCTCCTTCAAGGCTGCCTCGTCATAGTCGTGGGCAGGGATGTAACACAACAAGGTCTCTTCGTCCTCACCATCCATAAAGCTGTCGCAGCCGATGTCGCCCATCATGGAGGTGAAGATTTCTTTCCAGGGGTCGGCAGGGTTGATGGTCAGTCGTATTTCAAGGTATTTCATAGGGTTAGCGGTTTGGTCTGTTTCAGTGGAATGCTACATGTCAACGGGTTTGCCATTGAGGGAGAACCAGAGCTCGTCCTCCTCACCCGTCTTCTTGTTTTGGATGATGACTTTGTAGAAACTCTGCTTGTCGGCAATCTTCTTGACCGTATAGTATTCTACCACTTTGCTGTTCTTGTGTTCTTTCTTCAGATAGTCTTGAATAGTTGTTGACAAAGCGTCGGGTTTGCCCATCAGCCAGGTCTCCACAATCTCGCCGTAAGGGTTGAAGACACAGATCTCTTTGCCTCGGGCGGTGTAGTAGATGGCTTGGAAGTTGAGGTTGTCGTCTTCCTGCCACTCCACATTGGTCACGCGAGGGTATTTGAGTTTGAAAGCGGAGACTACATTTTCGGGCACCTTTTGGCTGTCGTCTTCCTTGATGCTCATGTTCATCTTCTCATAATATTTGTCCAATGCATCATCGTCGGAGGAGGCTTTGTCGCCGCCACCCAGCTCATAGTCAGGATCGATGGTGCGGATCAGCTTGCCGGTCTTGTCAAAGATGATAGTCGTGACCAGTTTGGATTTATAGTTGGCCTTCTCGTAGAACTCCACCATGGTCTTGTCGTTCTTGTCGGCACGGGTTTCTTTGACGGCGGATTTGAATTTGAAGCCTTTGTAGTAGTCGTTGAGGTGTTTGAGCATGGGGCCGGTCACAGACTCTTCGGGCAACACGGTCAGGGTTTTCTCCCAGATGCCGTCTTTGGAGAGATAAACGGCGGTCTTCTTGCCGGTGTTCATGCACTTGGCCACGTAGGAGCTGTCGATGAGGAACCAGTTGAGCTCTTCGGGGTGCATCACCTTCTTGGCGAAGGCTTTGGTGACCACGGCAGGCACTTCGGAAGCCTTGATGGCGATGTTGCCATATTCGTCCTTCACCACCGGTTCGGGTTTCTCCTTGGCGGGTTTGGCCGGCTTGGGCTCCTTCGGTTCGGGAGCGGGCTTGGCGGGTTTGGGTTCCGGAGCGGGTTTCTGGGCTACAGGCTTGGGCGCGGGTGCCGGCTTTTCAGCAGCAGGCTTCTGGGCCGGTTTGGTGTTGGCAGCCGTCTGCTTGTTGTCCTTCGGGGCGGGGGCGGGCTTCTCTGCCTGCGCCTTCGGATCTTTGAAGTCCTCAGGATCCACCCGGCTGATCAACTCATTGTGCCCCGTGGTGCTGAAGGTCAGCTTGGAGGGCTTGAACCCGACGCCGTCAGGCTTCACCTCCAGGTAGTAGTGCGTCTTCTCGTTGTCTTTCTCTTCCAGACAAGACTCGGTGATGGCAAACTCGGGATAGTTCTCTTTCACGTAGGCCGTGATGGCAGAGGGGAGCTCGTT
>JAFYEU010000054.1 GCA_017544105.1 Bacteroidales bacterium | reverse complement strand
GGGCAGGACCCGCTACCGCATTCCGCAGGGCAAGGAAGCCTTCACGAAGTATTTCCAAGACCTTTTCCCGGAAGAGCGGGATAATATCCAACGCTATGTGGATCACCTGTTCGCTTTGGCCGACAAGGTCGACTTCTTTTTTCTCAGACCCAGTAGCCAAGCGACGATAGGCAATGATACATTTTACCAGTCTTCAGCACAGTTCATTGCCGACCATGTGCGTGATCCGAAGTTACGCTGTCTGTTGGCTTACCTCAGTCCACTGTGCGGAGGCGATGCCGGATACACGCCGGCCTATATCTTTGCTTTGATTAATTATCTCTATATCAGTGGCCATTACCGTTTTGAAGGACCTGCGGAACAGATGGCGGAAGCGTTGGTGCACCGCATCGGCGAGTTGGGTGGCGAGGTGCTGACCAACGCTGAGGTTGCCGATATTCGCATGGAGGGCGGGAGAGTGCAGTCGCTCATCACTGCCGACGGCTGTTGTCTGGAAACTGACCTGGTTATCTCCTCCATCCATCCACAAGCGATGTTAAAAATTGTCAATGGCCCATTGTTCACGAAGGCTGCCCGTGCGCGGTTGTTGGCCGCCCCGAACAACTATTCGGCTTACTGTGTCTATGTGGTGCTTAAAGAGGGAATGTTCCCGTATCTCAATCACCCGTGTTATGGCTGGGACGATTACGACAAGGTGTGGCAGTTCGGGAAATATGAAGAAGAGTGCTGGCCGCAGAATTTCGTCTATTTCACTCCGTGCGAAAAAAATCAAGGACTCTATGCAAAGGCCCTGCAGGTGATCGTCTTTTCCCCGTTTTCCATGGTGGAACGCTGGGCAGACACTACGGTTGGGAAACGAGGAAGCGAATATGAAATGTGGAAGGCAAAACACACCGAGCAGATCTTGGATAAGTTGGAGCTATGCCATCCAGGGTTTCGCGCGTGTGTGGAGGCCGTCTATGATGCCACTCCGTTGACCATTCGCGACTACTTCAACGAGCCGGAGGGGTCGCTCTACGGGCTGCAGAAAGACAGCCGGGATCCGTTTGCCGGTTATTTGCCGATCCGCACCAAGGCTGAGAACCTCTTCATGACGGGCCAGAACGTCTACCTGCACGGCTGCTGTGGTGTGCCGCTCACGGCGGTGATGACGGCGGAAGCGGTGATGGGGGAGAAAGACGGAATCGTGAAGAAGTTAGCAGTTGGCAGTTAGAAGTTAGCAGTTATGAGAAAATACAGAATCCTTATAGCATGTATTGTCCTGATGTCGTTGAGTGACAGTGTCTTTGCGCAGAAGTTGACGGAATTTCTGCCTGAAGGGCGGAAAGCAGACACGGCTGTGGTGGTGTGTCCCGGTGGCAGCTATTACTGGCTGGCGAAACGCGGCGAGGGCAGCGAGGTGGCGCAATGGCTGAATGCCAACGGCTATGCCGCCTATGTGTTGGAATACCCTGTCTCCGGTTGGTGGTCGTGGTTTACTCACATCCGGCGGAGCTGCTGCACGCAGTATCCGGGACAATTGAATGCGCTGGAAGACGCGTTAAAAACCGTTAAATCGAAAGGCTATACGATGGTCGGGGCGATGGGCTTCTCCGCCGGCGGTCATCTGGTGATGAGCGGTGCCGAACTTTTGCCCGACAGCACCGCGCCCGACTTCGTGGCGCCCATCTATCCTGTGATCACCATGCGCGAACCATACGTGCACAAACGCTCTCGTCGGGGACTCATGGGCGAGCGTCGCCAGCATGACCCCATGATGTGGGATTCCCTCTCGTTGGAACTGCACGCCGCCCAGGTGCGCTGCCCTGTATTCCTGCTCAGCTGCGTGGATGACCCTACCGTAGACTGGCATAATGCCAAGATGATGGCGGACTCGCTGAAAGCGTATGATAAGGTGAACGTCTATTACATGAATCCTCAGCAGGGAGGGCACGGCTTTGGCGTGAACAGGGATAAAATGGACAAATACGAAGTCAAGGATGTGCTCGCATGGCCGGATGAGTTCCTTGCCTGGCTGCGGCGCGGTGCTCGGTGATAGTGAATCCTTTGCTACCGCTCCCTCACCATCTTATCTCAAGAATCTTCCCGTTACGCTTTCGCGGTTGCTGGCAATCTCCTGCGGGGTGCCGGTGGCCACGATGCGGCCCCCTTCTTCGCCCCCGCCGGGGCCCATGTCGATGATGTAGTCGGCGGCGCGGATCACGTCGAGGTCGTGCTCGATGACGATGACCGTCGCGCCGTTTTGGATCAGCGTG
Source organism: Bacteroidales bacterium (assembly GCA_017544105.1). Classification (GTDB taxonomy): domain Bacteria; phylum Bacteroidota; class Bacteroidia; order Bacteroidales; family WCHB1-69; genus F23-D06. The sequence continues at coordinate 12,836 of JAFYEU010000054.1, read as the reverse complement.
TCGAAGACCTGCAAAAGGGTGCGCACGTCCAACGGGTGCAGCCCGATGGTGGGCTCGTCGAACACGAAGACCGAGTCGTGTTGCAGTCGTCCCATTTCAGTGGCCAACTTCAGCCGCTGCGCCTCGCCGCCCGACAGACTCGGGGTCTCCTCGCCCAGCGTAAGGTATCCTAAACCAAGACTTTGCAGTACCTCCAGCTTGGGGAACACCGTCTTCATGTCTTGGCAGAACTCCAATGCGGAACTCACGTCCATGTCCATCAAGTCGGGCAGTGAGCGGGTCTCGTCGTGCTTGTTGGTATGGCGCACGGCGTAGGCCGCCTTTGCATAACGTGAGCCGCGGCATTCTGGACAGGGTATATCGACGTCGGGGAGGAACTGCACGTCGAGGCTGATGGCGCCAGTGCCGTCGCAGACGGGACAGCGCAGGTCGCCGGTGTTGTAGGAGAAGTCGCCGGCCTTATAGCCGTGGTGTTTCGCGTCGGGCGTGCGGGCGTAGAGCTTGCGCAGCTCGTCGTGGACGTTGGCGTAGGTAGCCACGGTGGAGCGGATGTTGATGCCGATGGGCGTGGCATCGATGAGCTTCACGTGCTCGATGCCCTCCGCGAGGATGTCGGTGACGTGGTCGGGCATCCGTTTCCCACGGGTCAGCGCCTCCAACGCGGGCACAAGACTCTCCAGGATCAGCGTCGTCTTGCCGGAGCCGGAGACACCCGTCACCACCGTGAGCCGCCCTTTAGGAATATCAACTTTCAACGGCTTTACGGTGTGTATCTCTTTGGTTGACAGATGGATATTTCCGAACTCGAACAGCCGGTCCTTGTCGGGTTCGTTCCAGCCGTGCTTTTGCTGTGGCGCGAGGAACGGTCCGATGCGGGACGCGCTGTTGTGGATGATATCTTGGATGGTGCCCTCGGCGATGATTTCTCCGCCCTTTGCGCCGGCGTCGGGACCCAACTCGATGAGCCAGTCGGCCTCTTGCAGGATCTGCGTGTCGTGATCGACGAGCAGCACCGTGTTGCCGTCGGCCACGAGGTCGTGCATCACGCCGTTGAGTCCCACGATGTTGGAGGGGTGCAAGCCGATGGAGGGCTCGTCGAGGACGTAGAGCACGCCGGTGGTGCGGTTGCGGACGGCGCGGGCGAGCTGCATACGCTGCCGTTCGCCGGTGGATAGGGTAGAGGCGGCACGGTCGAGGGTGAGGTATCCCAACCCCAAGTCCATCAGCCGTCTGGCGGCCGTGCGGAACGATTCGCAGATGCTCTCGGCCATGGGGCGCATCTCCTCGGGCAGCGAGGCGGGCACGCCATCGACCCATTCGGTGAGCCGCGCCAGGGTCATCTGGCAGGCCTCGTCAAGCCCGATGCCGCGCAGTTTCGGGGCGCGGGCGGCTTCCGACAGCCGTGTGCCGTGGCATTCTGGGCAGACATCCTCCTTCAGGAACTTCTCCACGCGCTTCATTCCCTTTTCGTCCGTCACTTTGGCCAGCGCGTTTTCCACGGTGTAGGTGGCGTTGAAATAGGTGAAATCCATTTCGCCCGCCACATTAGAGTTTTTCGATTTGTAAAAGATGTGCTTCTTCTCGGCGGGACCGTTATAGACGATGTCTTTCTCTTCGTCGGTGAGTTCGCGGAACGGAACGTCGGTGCGCACGCCCATGGCGCGGCACACGTCGGTCATGAGCGACCACATGAGGCTGTTCCACGGCGCGACGGCTCCCTGGTCGATGGTGAGCGACTCGTCGGGCACGAGGGTGCTCTTGTCGACGGTGCGCACCATGCCGGTGCCTCCGCAGCAGCGGCATGCGCCTTGGCTGTTGAAGGCCAGCTCTTCAGCACCGGGGGCATAAAAGAGCTCGCCGCACTCCGGGCAGACGAGTTCCTGACCGGCGGCCACGGCGAGGGAGGGTGGTAGATAGTGCCCGTTCGGACAGCGGTGGCTGGCCAGACGGGAGTACATCAGACGCAGGCTGTTGAGGAGCTCGGTGCCGGTGCCGAAGGTGGAGCGGATGCCGGGCACGCCAGGGCGTTGATGCAGGGCGAGGGCGGCGGGCACGTAGAGGATCTCATCCACGTCGGCCTTCGCAGCCTGGGTCATGCGACGGCGCGTGTAGGTCGATAGCGACTCGAGGTAGCGCCGCGAGCCTTCGGCGTAGAGCACGCCCAACGCGAGCGACGACTTGCCAGAGCCGGACACCCCTGCCACGGCCACGATCTGATGCAGCGGTACGTCCACATCGATGTTCTTGAGGTTGTGCACGCGCGCGCCCCGGATGCGGATGTGAGTGGGGCTGTCGGTATGTAATTTGTTGTCAATCCTAGACATAGTTGGATTTCGATGCTGATTGTTAAAGAAGGCAAAGGTACTGAAAATTTCAATGGACCGCACGGCACAGCAAATTATGTGTATTTTTGCCGATTGAAATTCTTAATGTGAGAATGACTCATACAGCTAAACGGACGGCATTTATCATCGGCGCGACGATTCTTCTCGCCGTTGGCTTGTTTGCCCTTTTCGGAAGGCACACCAAGGTGGCCGAGAGCATCAAGCAGCAGACTGCTGTCCTGCTCAAGAAAGAATATATCCCCAACCAAAATGTGGATGTGGAATCCACCATGGCCTTCCAGAAGCTAGATTCCCTGTATGCCAACTTCCGGAAGGATTTCCGGATGCACTACCAGACCATCGCCACTGCCACCTTCCCGGACAGCAGCCGCATCATCCTCATCGCCGAGCCGGCTCCGTTTTTTGAACCCGACAGTCTGGAAAACATTTGCAGCCGCTTCACCCATCAGACATCACAACGAAGCTTCAAGATCGGCTACGATGGGCATGTCACGGATATGGCTGTCGTGTTGGGCAATGCCACCACCGAGAACATGGACAACCTGGTGGCCAAGATTTCCCAGCAGCAATACCTCTCTGATTATAAACCCAATGCTCTTGACCTGCTGGGCGGAGAGAAACGACACTATTTTTCGGGCGACAATCTGGACTATCAGATCACCTTGGGCGAGTTTGACGACTGGTTCTTCGCCGCGGGAGAAGCCTTTATTGATGATGCTGACACGGCCAACGATTTGACGGTCAGCGATATGTTCCAGCAACAGCGTCGCGGGGTCTTCTTCAGTCGTGAACCGGGCCTGGTGGCTTGGAGCATCCGTCGCGACAGTGACCTTTCCAAGCAGGCGGGCGACATCCGGCGTTTCGCCCTCGATGCGGACCTCATCCTTGGCGCCCTGCGGGATTCCGCCACCTTGGTGGTCATCGGTCGCGAGCGCGAGACACCGTTGGAGATGCTGCCGCCCCTGCGGGTGGAGAGTGTCCTGCTGGTCGCTTCCATTAGCAGCAAGGAGCTCTCGCAGAGCCTTGACATCAACGACTGTATGGCCGGCAAGATGAGCAATGGGCGCGACTGGTGTCCCACGTACCTCAGTCGTGAGTTGGAGAATACGGAACTGGGACATCTGCTTACTATCACCGACGTGTTGCTTAAAGACTGGTCCGAGAACGGCACCATACAAGAGGCATGCTACCATTATCCCTCTCCGGGACGTTTCCCATTTGACAGGCCGTTGTTCAAAAAGCTAGGACTCAGTGAGTTGGTTTATAACTGGAATACGACCAACACCATGTACGCCATTGATTTGCCAGAATATACTATCTATACGCTCAACCGCACGGGAGCTTTGCCGGTCTCCTATTTCCATTCACAGAGCAGCGGTGCCAGTGTCGGGGCACAGTATGAGCGGCAGGCAGGCAACTATTTCGCCAACTGCGGCAATACGGATATTGCCCGTGTGGTGCAGTATGTCGCACTTTATCAACTGTTTATGGATAACGGCATTACCTACAAGGGCAACCTGCTCCATTCCGCCTTTCCGTCAAACAAGCCCTACCTGTTGGCCAAGCCCTGCCGTGACCTGCTGGACATCCTCAAGAATCTGACAGACAGCAGGATCAATGAGCTCTCCGACACGTTGACGACTCTTCACTTTGCCGCCTATGTGGAGGAGCAGGTCAGCAAGCAGTTGCGCAAGAACGAGCAAACGTATAACTTCACCTATACGGATGAGCATGAGCGGGCTATCTACCGGGATGTCAACCAGCATGAGAAGGCTGATCTGGCTGGGGAGTTCCGTGGGGCTCGTTCCATGCTACAGGGGCTTTCCGAGGAGGAGTACACGAAGTTGGTGCGTTATTTGGCCTACCCGCGCGGCACGACGATCAACAGCAGGGAGACCTACGACCGTATGTTGCGGGCGCAGAAGGTCAACAAGCTGTTGCGGCATATCGGCAAGAACAATCTGCCCCTTTTGGGCATCGATCTGGCGAAGGTGCGCGACTATTTCGTGGGCAGTCTGCGCAACAGCGGTGGTCGCTATCTGAAGACGCCGTCGGTAATCGTGACCTACAACGATTTGAACACCACGGGTGGTCATAACATCTCCTCACGGATCAGCCGGGTGGGCAGCACCACGAACTACAAGCGGTCGAGTGGTGGCGCTCCGGTGGCGCAGGCTACTCCTCCGCCCGCCTCGAGGCCCTCTGCACCATCAGCCAGTTCGCCATCCGCGAATGCCAAGCCCTCCTCGGGCGGTAGTCCGTCCGCGAGTGCCAGACCTTCCACGGGCGGGAAGCCCTCTGCCAGCGGTAGTCCGTCATCGGGCAGCAGGCCCACGACGACGGCCAAACCCTCCAGCAGCACCTCCTCTTCGGCCAAGAGCAGCACGGCATCGTCATCCGCACGTCCCGCTTCCTCCGGCTCCGTCCGTCCGCGCACCAGCGTAGTCGGCGGCGGCGCGAGAACGACGAGGGGGTTCTGAATCCTTGTGATCGCCTAACCAACTATTTTACTATCTTTGCGGCCGTTTTTTATCCGTATGATTATGATTGACAGGAATCAAGATATTGAATTCGCTTCTGCTGACGAGATCAAACAGTATCAGGAAGTGAAACTGCACGACGCTTTAGCCTACCTGCAGCAGCATTCCCGCTACTACCAGCGTATGTTCGAGCGTTACCGCATCCATGTGGAGAAGATACGCACTGTCGAGGATCTGGTGAATATCCCCTTCACGGAGAAGAAAGATCTTCAACTCTTCAACGAGGACTTCCTCTGTGTACCCAAGGAGAAGGTGATCGACTATATCACCACCAGCGGAACGCTGAGCGACCCTGTGACCTTCTGCTGCACCGAGAAAGACCTCCAACGTCTGGCTTATAACGAGAAGAAGAGTTTTGAATGCGCCGGACTGAAACCCGGCAACATCCTCCAGTTGATGGTCACCCTCGACAAGCGGTTCATGGCTGGACTGGCCTATTTCCTCGGACTGCGTGAGTTGGGCGCCTCTGTCATCCGCGTGGGCAACGGCATCCCCGAATTGCAGTGGGACACCATCCAGCGTATCAAGCCCGATAGCATTATGTGCGTGCCCTCGTTCATCCCGCGGCTGATTCAATATGCTGAGGACCATGGTATTGACTATCAAAACTCCAGCATCCGCAAGATCATCGGGATAGGAGAGAGCCTGCGCAATCAGGACTTCTCGCTCAACCTCTTGGGCAAGCAGATCAAGTCGAAATGGGATGTGGAGCTCTACGCCACCTACTCCTCGACTGAGATGGGCGCCACCTTCAGCGAGTGCGAGTATGGTTTGGGCGGTCATGTGCACCCTGAGCTCATCATCGTGGAGATCATCGGTGAGGACAACCTGCCGGTGGCTGACGGTGAGACCGGCGAGGTGGTGGTGACGACTCTCGGCGTGGAGGGCATGCCGCTCCTGCGCTTCCGCACGGGCGATATGTGCGCGAAGATCACCGAACAATGTCGTTGTGGCAGAAATAGTTACCGTCTCACCCCGTTGGTGGGTCGCAAGAACAATATGATCAAGTTGAAGGGTACAACCCTTTATCCGCCAGCGCTGATGGATGTGCTGAACAATACGCCGTTTGTGCAGAACTACGTCATCTATGTGCAGGACTCACAGCAGGGTACCGATGAGGTAGTGGTGAAGGTAGGACTGAATGCGGAAGTTGTGGAACAGAATTCGCGGTTCAAGAATCATCCTGAGGAGATCGTCAACGAGTTGAAGAACCGTTTCCGGGCCCACGTGCGTGTGGCACCGGTCGTGCAGATCGCCTCTGTGGAGGAGGTCCAGCGCATTAACTTCCCGCCGAGCGCCCGGAAACCTGTTAAGTTTGTGGACTTGAGAGGAGTTGGAAAATAGATCCTGCTGTATTTTTACTTTTTCCGGATAGTCGCCTTTTGGATATTACGGAAATGGCTAGGTGTGATTCCCATCTCCTTCTTAAATGCTTTATGGAAAACTTGTCGGCTGCTATAGCCACACATTTCCCCAATCACCTCCATCTTTTCCTGGAAATATTGGGGGTCGCTAAGCAGATTTAAGGATTCTTTTATCCTGTAACTATTTAGTACTGTGGAAAAATTCTGATGTAAACAAGCGTTGATGACGTGCGAAAGCGTCGTTTTGTTTGTCCCTAATTCTCTGGCCAAATCCTGAATGCTCAATTCCGGTCTCAAGTATAATTTGTCCTGCTCCATGCCGGTCTGTAATTTCTGGAGCAGCTTTTCGCTTTGATCATCGATGGAATCAGTTGCTTCGAAGACGATCGGCTTGACTAGATTGTTACATTCATCATCTTGGCGGAGACTCTTCTGCATCAGTTTTCGATACGAGTGACGGCTGTGAATGAATAATACCAACGTGATAATGTTGGAGATAGCTAAAATCGACAGCGTGATGTATAGAATTTTCATGGCGGCGAAAATAATAAAATCCTAAATCTGTTACTCGATTTTACTGAATCACGACAAAATATTGACATATTATGACACATTACAGCTGAATGATGACATTGTTTTGGCGTTGAAATCCTACTTTTGCCCGTTTTTTTCAAAACAGGTATTTTTGAGTATATGGCAAATAAAAGTTTGTTTTTTTTAATAATGACCTTATGGTTGGGTCCGGTGGTAGGCTTTTCGCAAGATACCATCCAAAAAAAGAAATCCCAGGACGTATGGCAACAGGTGAAAGAGCACGTGAGCGTTGGTGGCTGGATTGACGCACAATATGCCTACGACCAACGTGGCGATGATCATAGCAGTGTGATGCAGATCAGGCGCGCACGTCTGGATATTAAAGGTAGCCTTTCCAAGTGGGTGGACTTCCGGTTGCAGAGCGACTTCGCCCCCAATCCCCGCTTGATTGATGCTTTCGTCAAGGTGAACTTTTGTCAATATGTCCAACTGCAAGTTGGGCAGTTCAAAATTCCTTTTTCTATTGAGAATAAATATTCCCCATTAGATCTTGAGTTGACTGAGAACGCACAGGTTATCAGTGCCTTGTCTGGATATAAGGATGTGACGGGTATCAGTTCTTATGCTAACGGTCGCGAAATTGGACTCATGCTTACGGGTACGTTGGCATCTGCGGAAGTGCGAGGTGAGAAGATCCCTATATTGAAGTACGGGGTCGGTCTCTTCGGTGGCAACGGCATCAACGTGAAAACCGACAACATGGCTAAGGATGTATCCGCTAGGATAGAGTTCAGTCCGTTTGTGAAGAACATGATCTTTTCCGCTTCAGGTTATTGGGGCAAATATAATATAATGTATGATGGTGCTTCCACCGACGTGGACGGTCGGCGTTATCGCTATGCTGCAGGTGCCGAATATAATGACAAAAAGTGGGTGGTGCGTGGCGAGTACGTCGCCGGATTGACCGATTTGCCCTCTCTGAGCCCATCACCTGACCATGATGGCTGGTTCGTGAAGCCTGCGTTTACCCAAGGCTTTTACGTTGTTGCCGGCTACTGGTTCGACTTTGGGTGGGGCAAGGACATCCCCTTGCGGCAGAAGCTCCGTCCCGTGGTGCGTTTTGACTATTACCGTTATGATCAACGCGATGCCCTCAATACGCCCTCCCTATACTATTCTGCGGGTCTCGACTGGTGGCCTGAGCGTCACGTGCGAGTGCAATTGAACTATACTTTGAAGCAACGATGCCAAATGGATCAGTTAGGGCATACCCTGACCGCCATGGTTTCCGTGAAGTTTTGATGTTTAAAATGTATGATTTTGGTTTTTTAATAATTTATCAATATGAAAAAAGCAATTACCATCTTATCAGCAATCTGCATCTTAGTGATGTTTGTGTCCTGTGGAAAGAAGCAGAATCCGCAGTCGCATGGCGGGCTCACAGGTGAAATTTCCATTTCCGGGGCTTTTGCGCTCTATCCATTGGCCGTGAAATGGGTTGAAGAGTTCCAGAAGGCGAACCCGGGTGTGCGTATCGATATTTCCGCAGGAGGTGCCGGCAAAGGCATGACCGATGTTTTGGCTAATGTGGTTGACCTCGGGATGGTCTCCCGCGAAGTATATCCTCCCGAATTGGAAAAGGGAGCATTGCCTTTCGCAGTGACCAAGGATGCAGTGGTCATCACCGTGAATACTGAGAATCCGCACGCGGCTGCCATGAAACGGCAAGGTATCACTAGGGAGGAAGCCTATAAGATTTGGATCTCTGGCGAAATCAAGACTTGGGGGCAGTTGCTCGGCACTGCTGACAACACTCCGATTCACGTCTATACGCGTTCCGATGCTTGCGGCGCGGCCGAAACCTTCGCGATGTGGATGGGTAAGAAGCAGGAAGATCTCCAGGGCACGGCTGTCTTTGGAGACCCAGGACTAGCTAATGCTGTGCAGCGTGACAAGTTAGCCATTGGATTCAACAACATTGGATATGCTTACGATGAAGAGAGCCGCAAGCCCAATACGGGTCTCTTTGTCTTCCCCATCGATCGGGACAACGATGGCAGCATCACGGCTGAGGAATACTTTTACGACACCAAAGATGATTTTGTGAAAGCCGTAGCGCAGAACAAGTACCCCTCGCCGCCTGCCCGCGACCTCTACCTCGTGAGCAATGGTGTCCCCACCAGTCCTGCTGTCGTGGCGTTCTTGAAATACATCCTTACTGACGGTCAGCAAGAGTGTGCCCCCGCTGGCTACATCAGCCTCAGCGAGGAAAAACTCCAGAATGGCCTTTCCAAACTGAAATCCTCCCGTTAATCTAAAATATGTATTCTTTGAGCAGTCTCAAAGAGGCAAGGCGCACGAAGTACCATTAACCTCACACAAGCGAAGTGGGGTACACACAAATGACGAACAGTGTAAAACCGGACAAAGAAACTATGCATAAGACGAGAATCATCAAGGACAAAACCGCTGGCGCCACCATGCTTGCCCTGACCATCTTCTCCATTTTGTTTGTGGTGGTGATGTTTGTGGGCTTGTATCTGAAGTCGGTGCCGGTGTTGGAGGGGAAGTCGCTGTGGAGCCTCCTCTCTTCCAGCGAATGGAAACCCATCAAAGGGGAGTTCGGTTTCTTGCCGTTCATCGCAGGTACGCTTTGGGTGACCTTTATTGCTATCCTGCTGGCACTGCCTGTATCCTTGTTCACAGCCTTCTATCTTACCGAGTATGCCCGTCCGGCGGTACGCAAGTTTGTATTTCCGGCATTAGACATCTTGGCGGCACTGCCTTCCGTGGTTTATGGTATCTGGGGTACCTTGGTCATCGTGCCACTCATTTCAGACAGGCTTGCACCGCATTTTGTGGAGTATTCATCGGGTTACACTATGTTGGCCGCTGGTATAGTCCTTGGGGTGATGGTGATCCCATTGTTAGTCAGCCTCTTCATTGAAGTGTTCAGTATGGTGCCTCGCGATCTGCGCGAAGCATCGTTGGCGTTGGGGGCCACCCGCTGGCAGACCAGTCAGAAGGTTGTAGTGCGCAAAACGCTCCCTGGTATCCTTGCTTCCACCGTGCTGGCCGTCTCCCGTGCCATGGGCGAAACCATTGCCGTACTCATGGTCTGCGGCTGCGTGATGACCATCCCGAAGAGTCCTCTTGACAGCGGATATCCCATTCCCGCCCTCATCGCCAACAACTACGGCGAGATGCTCTCTATGCCTCTCTATGAGTCCGCTCTGATGTTCGCTGCCCTTATCCTCTTCGTCGTCGTTTTCATTTTTAACCTGTTGTCCCGTATCGTCCTCTACCGAATGGAGAAACGAATCGGCCAATAACCATATATTAATGATTAAGCATAAGCATTCTCTAATGAAAGTATCAACAACAAAGAAAGTTCGCGAGATAATTGCCCAAGTCCTCATGTGGTTGTCGATGGCCGTGGTCTTCGTCATGGTCATCAGTGTCATTTGGACCATCTTCTCGCACGGGTGGAAGGCCATGAGCTGGGAGATGGTGAGCAGCCTGCCTGGTGGCGGCTTCTACATCGGCAAGGAGGGCGGCTTTCTCAATGCTATTGTGGGCTCGCTTTACATCGTAGGAGCCTCCACATTGTTGGGACTGCTTGTCTCTGTTCCGGTGGTTTTCTATCTCAACGTTTATCTGAAGCCAGGATCTAAGCTGGCCTATGCAGCAAGGATGGCCTTTGACGTGCTCTTTGGTGTGCCCTCTATCGTGTATGGTGCTTTCGCATTCACCATCATGATCTTTTTCGGACTGCGCACCTCCTTGTTGGGCGGCATTATCGTCATCACCTTGCTTATCATTCCGATATTCATCCGCACCATGGATGAGGCTACGCGCGAGTTTCCTCGCGACATTCTTGATGCAACCTATTCCTTGGGAGCTACACGATGGGAGACGTTGAAGGTTGTTGTCCGGCAGATTGCACCGGGCATTGCCACTGCCACGTTGCTCTCCGTTGGGCGTGCCATTGGGGATGCCGCCGCTGTGATGTTCACGGCTGGCTATACCGACAGCATTCCCACTTCCCTGTCGCAACCCGCCGCCACGCTTCCTCTGGCCGTCTTCTTCCAGCTTAGCAGCCCCATCCCCGAGGTGCAGGACCGTGCTTATGCCGCAGCCCTCGTCCTCACCATCATCGTCCTTGTTCTCAGCATCGCAGGTAGATTCATCACTAACAGGTTTTCGAAGAATAAAGTGTGAATGAGTGAGCAGTGATCACTTAGTAGTCAAAAGTCATAGTTATAGTCAACAAAATGATAGAAGTCAAAAATCTCAACATCCATATCAAGGATGCCCACATATTGAAGGACGTGAATGTCACGTTGCCCGAGCGGCAGATCACCTGCATTATTGGGCCGTCAGGGTGCGGCAAGACCACTCTGTTGCGAACACTCAACCGCCTGATAGACTCCACGGAAGGGGTGCGGCTTGCCGGGCAGGTGCTAGTCGACGGGCAGGACATCATCCGCAGCGGTGCAGAGATCACCGAGTTGCGCCGTCGGATCGGGCTGGTGAGCCAACGCCCATGTCCGCTGCCCATGTCCATTTTCAACAACGTGGCCTATGGGTGTCGCATCAACAATCTATGCAAAGGCAAAGAACTGCATCGTAGGGTGGAGGAGAACCTGCGCGGAGTGGGGTTGTGGGATGAGGTGAAGGACCGTCTTCACGCACCTGCCGCCCGCCTCTCCATTGGGCAGCAACAGCGGCTCTGCCTCGCCCGCTCTCTTGCTGTAGAGCCCGACTACATCCTTGCCGATGAGGCTACCAGTGCGCTCGACCCAATCTCCGCCAAAACGGTGGAAGATCTCTTCGTGAAGCTTAAAGAGCGATATTCCATCATCATGGTCACCCACACCTTGCGACAGGCTCTCCGCATCGCTGACCACGTTGTCTTTATGTACCTTGGCGAAATCGTAGAACAAGGTTCCGCCGACCAAGTATTTCATCATCCTCAGCACGAGCTCACCCAAAAATACTTGTCTGGAGCCTTTAGTTAGTTGGGAGTTGTCAGTTAGGAGTTGGTAGTTAGCAGTTAGTAGTTGTTGGGGTATCGCGTTCAATGATGAACATAGTAAATAATTGCAATTAAACAAATATTGATAAATGTATAAGTTAACTCATTTGAAAGAATTAGAATCCGAGTCCATCTATGTCTTACGTGAGGTGGCGGCGCAGTTTGAATGGCCGGCCATCCTCTTCTCCGGCGGCAAGGATTCCATCGTGGTCACCTATTTGGCCTACAAGGCGTTCTATCCTGCCAAGATTCCGTTCCCGTTGCTGCATATTGACACGGGTCACAACTTCCAGGAGACCCTCGACTACCGCGACGCGCTAGTGGAGAAGCTGGGGGCGCAGCTGGTTGTCGGCTCTGTGCAGGAAAGCATCGACAAGGGACGTGTGAAGGAGGAGAAAGGATATAATGCGAGTCGTAATCGTTTGCAGACTACCACATTGCTGGATACTATCGAAGAATACAAGTTCGACGCCTGCATCGGAGGCGCGCGTCGCGACGAGGAGAAAGCCCGTGCCAAAGAGCGTTTCTTCTCGCATCGTGACGAGTTCGGACAGTGGAACCCCAAAAATCAGCGGCCCGAACTATGGAATATCTTCAACGGACGCAAGAATATGGGCGAACACTTCCGCGTGTTCCCCATCAGCAACTGGACCGAGATGGATGTCTGGCAGTATATCTACGCCGAGAAGATCCCGCTACCCTCGCTCTACTTCACGCACGAGCGGCGGTGCTTCCTCCGTGACGGCCAGTGGCTGGCCGCCGAGCCCTGCATGATGCTGAAACCCACTGAGGAGGTGGTCACCCGCCGCGTGCGCTGCCGCACCATCGGCGACATCACCTGTACCGGTCTCACCATCTCCGAGGCCAACTCCTTAGAAGACATCATCGCCGAGATTGCCGCTACCCGCATCACCGAACGCGGCGGCCGTGCCGACGACAAACGCAGCGAAACCGCCATGGAGGACCGGAAGAAGGAAGGATACTTTTAGTTAGAAGTTGGTAGTTTGAAGTTAGT